>JBDTBX010000222.1:0-6205 GCA_039923915.1 Nostocoides sp.
GGAGAGGCCGCCCTCCCCCAGCTTGAAGTGGGTTCGGCGGTCGGCACCCCGAGGTAGCCGCTCGGACTCCATCCGGGCCTTGAGCGTCCGGATCTCGCGCACCTGGGCGTCGGTGAGGCCCTCCGTCGGCCAGCGGTGCGGGTCGATGAGGTCGAGGAACCGCGCGCCCAGGTCGGAGTCCCCGGCGATCGGAGCAGCGCGCAGCAGAGCCTGGGACTCCCAGACGAGGGACCAGCGCTCGTAGTAGGCCCGGTAGGAGGCCAGCGAACGGATGATCGGGCCGCTCTTGCCCTCGGGCCGCAGGTCGGCGTCGATGCCGAGGGCCGGGTCGGGACCCTGGACACTCAGGTGCTTGCGGAGCAGCCGGACCACCTCGCCGGCCTGCTCCTGGGCGGCCCCTTCGTCGGCGCCCGGGAGGGGGTCGTGGACGAAGAGGACGTCCGCGTCGCTGGCGTAGCCGGCCTCGCCGCCGCCGAGGCGACCCATCCCGACGACGAGCAGCGAGGTCTGCAGCGACTGCCCGCCGGTCTGCTCGACCGTCGCGATCGCGACGCCGAGGGTCGCGGTGATGACCGCGGCCGTCAGGTCGGTGAGCGCCCGGCCCACCGCGTCGAGGTCGAGCCGCCCGTCGAGGTCGGCGACGGCAATCCGGAACAACTCGGTGCGGCGCGCAGCCCGGATCGCCTGGGCGGACTCCACTGCGCCCTCCCGACGCCCGGCGGCCGCCGACATCCGGCGGACCAGGTCCTCACGGGTGCGCGGCACCAGGCCGCTCGGGTCGCCGAGAAGCTGAACCGAGTCCGGCGCGCTCACGAGCAGGTCGCCGGCGAACCGGCTCCGCCCGAGCGTATGGGCGAGGCGTTCAGCCGAGGTGCCTTCGTCGCGCAGCATCTTGAGGTACCAGTGGCTCGTCCCGAGGGCTTCGCTCACCGTCCGGAAGGCGAGCAGTCCCGCGTCCGGATCGGCCTCGTCGGCGAACCAGCCGAGCATCACGGGCAAGAGAGTGCGTTGGATCGCGGCCCGCCGGGAGACACCGGACGTCAACGCCTCCAGGCTGCGCAGCGCACCGGCAGGATCGCGGAAACCCAGTGCTGCCAGTCGTTCTCGCGCCGCCTCGGGCGCGAGCCGGGCCTCGTCGCTGCTCAGTCTCGCGACGGCCGAGAGGAGTGGACGGTAGAAGAGGCGCTCGTGGATCCGGCGCACCTCCCGAGCCTGCGCGCGCCACTGCTTGGTCACCTCGGCGACGGGGTCCCGGTGGTGGCCGAGGGCCCGGCCGAGCCGCCGCAGGTCCGCGTCGGCGGTCGGCATGAGGTGCGTCCGCCGCAGCCGGTAGAGCTGGATCCGGTGCTCGAGGGTCCGCAGGAGCCGGTATGCCGCGTCGAGGGTGGCCGCCTCCTCGCGCCCCACGTAGCCGCCGGCCGACAGCGCCTCGAGGGCGGCCAGTGTCGTGCCGGAACGGAGCCGGTCGTCGCTACGGCCGTGCACGAGCTGCAGCAACTGGACACTGAACTCGACGTCGCGCAGGCCGCCGGGACCGAGCTTGAGCTGGCGGTCGGCCTCGGCGGGCGGGACGTGCTGCTCGACCCGGCGACGCATCGCCTGGACGTCCTCGACGAAGTCCGGGCGCCCGGCCGCAGACCAGACCATCGGCTGCACGGCCGCCAGGTAGTCCCGGGCCAGCTCTCGATCCCCAGCGACCGGACGGGCCTTGAGCAGCGCCTGGAACTCCCAGGTCTTGGCCCACCGTTCGTAGTAGGTGCGGTGGCTCTGGACCGTACGGACGAGCGGTCCGTTCCTGCCTTCGGGTCGCAGGGCCGCGTCGACCGGCCACAGGCTGCCCTGCGGTGTGGTCGCCGAGCAGGCGCGCATGAGCCGACCGGCCAGTGTTGTGGCGGCGGCCAGCGCGGTCTGTTCGGTCACGCCGTCGGCCGGCTCGGCGACGTAGATGACGTCGACGTCGCTCACGTAGTTGAGCTCGCGCCCCCCCGTCTTGCCCATCCCGAGAACCGCGAGCCGGCACTGGGCCGCCGCCTCCGGCTGCTCGCCGACGGCGATGGCGTAGGCCGCTTCCAGGGCTGCCTCGGCGAGGTCGGCGAGCGCCGCGGCGGTGTCGGGGAGGGTCGCCAACGGATCGCGCGAGGTGACGTCGAGGGCGGCGATCCCCAGGAGCCCGCGCCGGTAGGCGATGCGTAGTGCGTCGTCGGCCGAGGTGCGGCACGGGGGCGAGGTGACCGCTGTCACGAGGGCGGTGATCCGCTCCTCGACGGTCTGTGGTGTCGCGCCGGTGGCGTCCTGCCAGTGCTCGGGGTGGGCGATGAGGTGGTCCCCCAGGGCGGTGGACGTGCCGAGCACCCCGAGGAGTCGCTCCCGGGCCACGCCGGGGTGCCCCAGTGCCACCAGCAGGTGCGGCACACCGGTCACCCGGTCGGCACCGCCGTTGCGGAGGGACTCCATCAGCCGGACCAGGTTGAGCAGCGCGAGGTCGGGGTCGGCAACCCTGGACAGGGCCTCGGGAAGCCCGGCGCCGGCGTCGATGTCGAGGGGGTCGACGAGCCCGGCGAGGGCGCTGTCGGTCAGCAGGTGCTCGGCCCGCGTCGGGTCGGCGAAACCGAGTCTGGCAAGGGTCGCGCCTGGGCTGGTCGACCGGGGGGTGGGAGCCATCGGGGGGATCAGAGCCGCGGCAGGTAGCGCCCGAGCTCGAAGGCGGTGACCTGGTTGCGGTAGTCGTCCCACTCGGCGCGCTTGTTGCGCAGGAAGAAGTCGAAGACGTGCTCGCCCAGGGTCTCGGCAACGAGTTCGCTGCGCTCCATCACCTGGATGGCCTCGGAGAGCGACGCGGGGAGCGGCTCGATCCCCATGGCCCGGCGCTCGGCCGCGGTGAGGGTCCAGACGTCGTCCTCGGTCTCCGGCGGCAGCTCGTAACCCTCGCTGATGCCCTTGAGGCCAGCGGCGAGGAGCACGGAGAAGGCGAGGTAGGGGTTGCACGCCGCGTCCAGGCTGCGGACCTCGACCCGGCTGCTGTTGCCCTTGTTCGGCTTGTACATGGGGACGCGCACGAGCGCGGAGCGGTTGTTGTGCCCCCAGGTCAGGTATGCCGGTGCCTCGCCGCCGCCCCAGAGTCGCTTGTAGGAGTTGACCCACTGGTTGGTGACGGCGGTGATCTCGGCGCCGTGCCTGAGCAGGCCGGCAATGAACCGGCGCCCGGTCTGGGACAGCTGATAGGGCGCGCCCGCCTCGTAGAAGGCGTTGGTGTCGCCCTCGAAGAGCGACATGTGGGTATGCATGCCCGAGCCGGGGTACTCGGCGAACACCTTGGGCATGAACGTCGCATAGATGCCGCGCTCCATGGCGACCTCCTTGACCACGGTACGGAAGGTCAGGATGTTGTCGGCCGTGGTGAGCGCGTCGGCGTAGCGCAGGTCGATCTCGTTCTGGCCCGGAGCGCCCTCGTGGTGGCTGAACTCGACCGAGATGCCCATCGTCTCGAGCATGGTGATGGCAGCCCGTCGGAAGTCCTGCCCGCTGCCGTCGGCGACGTGGTCGAAGTAGCCGGCCTGGTCGATCGGCTCCGGGGCCTGACCCCCCTCGGCACCGGTCTTGAGGAGGAAGAACTCGATCTCGGGGTGGGTGTAGAAGGTGAACCCGGCCTCGCTCGCCTTGCCCAGCGCCCGCTGGAGGACGCGCCGCGGGTCAGCGATGCTGGGACTGCCGTCGGGCAGCGAGATGTCGCAGAACATCCGCGCCGTCGCCGGGTTCTCACCGCGCCACGGCAGGACCTGGAAGGTCGAGGGATCGGGCTTGGCCAGCATGTCGGCCTCGTAGATCCGGGCGAAGCCCTCGATCGCGGAACCGTCGAAGCCGATCCCTTCGGCGAAGGCGCCCTCGAGCTCGGCCGGCGAGATCGCGACCGACTTGAGGGTGCCGAGCACATCGGTGAACCAGAGGCGGACGAAGCGGATGTCCCGCTCCTCGATCGTGCGAAGGACGAACTCCTGCTGGCGATCCATGTGCCGATCCTGCCGTATCGAAGGCAGGGGTGGAAACGTGGTCGGCAAGCGGCCGAGGCGCGACGGCACATCGCATCCCACCCGGTCAGGCCGTACGCAGTCCGATGCGTGTGGCGATCGGCTCCCGCTGGCCGCCCTGGTGCACCACGTCGGCACCGTCGACACGCAACTGGGTGGCATGGTGGGACAGGGCCGCCGCGACCGCCGGGCGGTGGGCGGCCAGGTCGTACCACTCCCACGTGGCGTCGGGCGGTGGACGGCCACCGGCGAGGACGAGCAGCGGTACCCCGGTTTCGTGCGCTGTCCTGACTGCCACCTCGTGCAGCCGGACGTGGTCGGGGTGTCCGTAGCCCCCGTCGGCGTCGTAGGTCAGAAGGGCGTCGGGCCCGACCGATCGCACGTAGGTCGCGAGGTCGTCTGCCGCTTCGTCCACCGGGGCCGCAGTGAAGGACCGGGCGTCGGTCTCGTCGGACGGCCCCGCGACGGTCGGCGTGACCCACCGCATCCCGGAGTCGCGGTAGAGGCGGGGCCGGCGACCCTTCGCCAGGGCGGGCGGCGCACCGAGGAAGGCGTGGTGGTGCACCCCGAGGACGACGAGGGCGTCGGCGAGCTCCTGCTCACGGTGCGCGGCATACGCGTCGCTCCCCGGCCCCGGAGCGGCGACGCCGTCGAGCAGACCCCCCTGCTCACCACGGGTCGCCGTGACCACGTGGACCTCGACACCCCGGTGGGCCAGCTCCGCGAGCAGTGCGCCGGTGGACAGCGACTCGTCGTCGGGGTGCGCGTGCGCGACGACGATCCGGTGGAGCCCGTCGAGCAACGTCATCGGCTTGCCCCGGCGCCACCGATGAGGTCGGTGTAGAGGGCTTCGAGGCGCCGGGCGGCCCACGCCCACTCGAACCGTCGGGCGTGGATCCTGGCGACCGTCCCCATCCGCTCGATCAGGCCGGGTGTGGACAGGAGCAGGGTGATCGCCCGGCCCCAGTCCTCCGGCTCGCGGCTGTCCATGAGCTGGCCGGTCTCGCCGTGGGCGACGGCCTCGCGCAGCCCACCGGCGGACGACGCGACGACCGGAACGCCGCTGCTGGCCGCCTCCAACGCGATGAGCCCGAACGTCTCCGAGTGCGACGGGACGAGGACGAGGCGGGCGGCGGGCAGCAGCACCGCCAGCTCGTCGCGTGTCAGCGGCCCGACGAAGGTCACGTCGCCGGTGAGACCGAGCCGCCCGACGAGGGTGTGCAGCTCCTCGGCGTAGCCGGCGAAGTCCTCGGCCGTGTCGCCGGCGATGATGAGGTGCGGACGCATCCACTTCTCGACATGGGCCATCGCGCGCAGTGCGAGATCGGGACCCTTGAGCGGCTGGAGGCGTGCGGCATACACGATGTAACCGTTGTCCCACAACGGATTCACTCCTACCCAGCTCTTCTCGCCGGCGCGCAGCGGCCGGAACTGGTCGTGGTCGACCCCGGGCTGGACGATGACGACGTCAGAGGGGTCGGCGCCGCAGCGCTCGACGGCGGTCCGGGCCTCGGCGGCGCTGATCGCGACGACGGCGTCCGACGACGTCGCGACGTGGTGCTCGCCCGCGACCCGGCGTGGCGACTCGGGGGGCTCACCCTCCGAGAGCGGCCGCTCGGGGTGGGCGGCGACCGAGTGGAAGCTCTGGACGTGTGGCACGCCGAGCGCACGGGCCACCGGGAGCGCGGCCACGCCCGACATCCAGTGGTGGGAGTGCAGAAGGTCCCAGCGGCCCAGCCGGGACAGTCCAACCGAGAACTCCTCGATGTGGGCGTCGATGTCGCTCTTGGCCAACCGGGCGGGCGGACCGGCCGCGATGATGTGCAGGTGCACGCCGTCGGCGAGGTCGACGAGGTCGGGCTGGTCGGGATCGCTGCGCCGGGTGATGATGTCGACGCGGTGCCCGAGACCGGCAAGCGCTGTGGCCTGCGCACTCTCGACGACGTTCATCCCGCCGGCGTCCCCGGAGCCGGGCATGTCGACGGGCGATGTGTGCATCGACACAAGGGCGAGATCGAGTGGCTTGACGATGATCGGGAGCCTAGTGCCGGTCATAGGCTGTCGATCATGACCGAGGTCACCGCGCCCTACGGAACGGGGGCCCAGGCTGCGCCGCAGCGCCGCATCCGCGTCCCGCACCTGCAGCAGATGAAGGACAAGGGCGAGCGCTTCGCCATGCT
>JBDTBX010000223.1:0-2870 GCA_039923915.1 Nostocoides sp.
TCGGCTGGGTTCGCGGCACCGGCCTGATGGGGCACAACGACCCGTTGGTCGATGCCGTGACCGAGGCGGGGGTCCGCACGTGGTCGCCGCAGGAGATGGCGACCGAGCTGCTCGAGCTGTGCAGCAACGAGTCCCGGGACTCAGCTGCCCTGGCCCCGATCGTGGCCGACCTGACGGGCGGGCTCGGCGAGGCCGAGCTCGACCTCGCCGCGCTGGCCAGGGAGGCCCGCGGGGCAGCCGAGAACGCACCGCCCGCACCCGAGGCCGACACGCAGGACGCACTGATCGCACTGACCCACCCCGCCGGCTACGCAGTGTCGCAGCCGACCATGGACTGGCCCGAGATCGCGACCCGTCCCGAGGACCTGGTCGTGATCGTCGGCGCCGGGGAGCTCGGCCCAGTCGGTTCCTCGCGGACGCGCTTCGAGCTCGAGGTCGAGGACCGCCTGTCCCCGGCCGGTGTGATCGAGCTGGCCTGGACCACGGGGCTGATCGTCTGGGAGCACGAACCGGTAGCCGGCTGGCACGACGTGAAGACCGGTGAGCCGCTGAGCGAGGCCGACGTGGTCGAGAGCTACGGCGAGCAGATCGAGGCCAGCGTCGGCATCCACAGCTATCGCGACGACGGTGCGCTGCTCGACGGCACGGCGCCGCTGATGGTGCCGGTGTTCCTCGAGGAGGACACGTCGTTCGTCGTACGCACCCGGGAGGAGGCCGACGCGATGGTCGAGGCCGCGCCGAAGCACACCCGGATCACCCCGACCGAGGACGGTGACTGGCTGGTCACCCGACTGGCCGGCAGCGCGATCCGGGTGCCGCGCAGGTTTAAGCTCTCGCGCTTCGTCGGTGCGCAGATCCCCGACGGGTTCGACCCGAAGGTGTGGGGTCTCGGCTCGATGACCGAGTCCACGGACCGGCTGGCGGCCTGGAACCTCGTGGCCACCGTGGATGCGTTCATCTCCTCAGGCTTCGAGCCCGCCGAGCTGCTGCGCTGGATCCATCCGACCAAGTTCGCGAACACCCAGGGCACCGGCATCGGCGGCATGCAGTCCACCCGCAAGATGTACGTCGACGCGCTGCTCGGGGAGCAGCCGCCGAACGACGTCTTGCAGGAGGCGCTGCCGAACGTGATCGCAGCGCACACCGTGCAGTCCTACCTCGGCGGGTACGGCGCGATGGTGCACCCGGTGGCTGCCTGCGCGACAGCAGCGGTCAGCCTCGAGGAGGGTGTCGACAAGATCCGCCTCGACAAGGCCAGCGTGGTGGTGACCGGTGGGTTCGACGACCTCGGCATCGAGGGCATCATCGGTTTCGGCAACACGAGTGCGACCGCCGACACCGCCGAGATGCTCGCCAAGGGCATCGAGGAGCGGCACATCTGCCGGCCCAACGACCGCCGACGTGGCGGGTTCGTCGAGGCTCAGGGCGGCGGCACCGTCGTCCTCGCCCGTGGTGACGTCGCGGCCGAGCTCGGTCTGCCCGTGCTCGCGGTCGTGGCCTACGCCGGCTCCTTCGGCGACGGCATCCACACCTCGATCCCGGCTCCGGGCCTCGGTGCCCTGGGCGCCGGCGTCGGCGGCACCCAGTCACCGCTGGCCAAGGGCCTGGCGACGCTGGGTCTGGGAGCGGACGACCTGGCAGTGGTGTCCAAGCACGACACCTCGACCGGAGCCAACGATCCCAACGAGTCGCAGCTGCACGAGAAGCTCGCGGAAGCGCTCGGCCGCACGGTCGGTTCGCCGCTCTTCGTGGTCAGCCAGAAGTCGCTGACCGGTCACGCCAAGGGCGGCGCCGCCGCCTTCCAGGTGATCGGGTTGTGCCAGATGATGGCCGGGGGCATCCTCCCGCCGAACCGCGGTCTGGACTGCGTCGACGAGGCGCTGGCGGAGAACAAGCACCTGGTCTGGCTGCGGCAGTCGCTGGAGGCCGGTCCGATGCGCGCCGGTCTGCTGACCAGCCTGGGCTTCGGTCACGTGTCCGCGATGGTCGCGGTGGCGCACCCCGGTGCGTTCGTGGCCGCGCTCTCCCCGGAGCAGCGCGAGACCTGGCTGCAGGCAGCCACAGCTCGTCTCGTAGCCGGAGAGGCACGTCGTCTGGACGCGATGTGCGGCGGTGACCCGCTCTACCGCAAGCCCGAGCAGCGTCGCTTCGCGGACAGCTCGGTGACCCTGACCAAGGCCGACGAGAGCGCGATGCTGATCGACCCGCGTGCTCGCCTGGGCGAGGACGGGGTCTATGCACGGGCTGCTCGATGAGTGAGCAGCTCTCGACGGAGCCGGATCTCTCGGTGGGCAACGCCGCGGTGGGCGTCGACGTGGTCGGCATCTCCGCCTTCGCCGAGCAGCTCGCCGAGCCCGGCACCAGGTTCTCCCGGGCATTCACGCCCGGTGAGATGCGCGCAGCCCGGCGCGGCCACGAGTCGCAGGCCGACGGTTCGCCCTCCCGGTTCGAGGCCGAGAGCCTGGCCGCGCGCTGGGCAGCAAAGGAGGCGGTCATCAAGGCGTGGTTGAGCACCCGCTTCGGAGGCCCCGAGGTGATCGAGCCGGACCACGTGGACCTGCGCGAGATCGAGGTCCGTACCGATGCGTGGGGCCGCCCTGCCATCCGCCTGCACGGCGCCGTCGCGCGCGCCATGACCGGCTACGACGTCCTCGTCTCCCTCTCGCACGACCCCGCCGCCGACATCGCCGTCGCGTTCGTCGTGCTCCAGGTGGCTCCGCGTCCTCCAGGGGCTCCGGAGGACTGACCCCCCCTCGCCTCACCGACCGGGGCGTGACAGGACCCCCCGTGCAGGACCCCCCGTGGAAGGACGCCCCTGCAGGACGCCCCGAGACAGGACGCCCCTGCAGGAGCCCGGTCGGTTGTCGATT
>JBDTBX010000224.1:0-2855 GCA_039923915.1 Nostocoides sp.
GGGCAGGCTCGTGCCGGACAGCGGACCCTCGGTGACGACCAGGTGGGTCGGGACGCGGGCGTCGCTCTTGGCGGCTCGGGCCTGGGCTCGCTGCTCGCTGCGGCTCAGCTTCCGCGTGGCGGCCGCCTTGGGGGCAGGCGGCTGCGTGCTCGGGCGACGCAGGACGCGGGTGCCGTACAGGTCGCCCCGGAGGACGCCGACGACGGAGAAGACGAAGAGCCAGAGCAGCCCCAGCAGGCCGAGGCGCATGAGGGTCAGGGTCAGTTCGCCCATCTCACCGGCCGGCCCGGAACGTCACGCTTGTGCGGCCGACAGCGATCCGGTCACCGTCCTGGAGCCGGGTGCCGGAGATCCGCTCGCCGTTGACGAACGTGCCGTTGGTCGAGTCGAGGTCGCGGATGCTGCTCACGAGGCGTGGGCCGTCACTTGTCACGCGAATTTCGCTGTGCCGCCTGGAGATTCCCGGGTCGTCGAGGATGATGTCGGCGTCGTCGTCGCGGCCGACGATGGTGAGGGCGCCCATCAGGGGGTAGCGATCGCCGTCGATCTCGAGCCACGGCCGGTCGGCGGGGTGGACCCGACGCTGGGCCGGCTCGTCGACGGCGTCGACGTCGAACGGGCGGCCCTGTGCAGCGACCGGTGGTGGCGCGACGGGCGCGGCACGGACCGGCACGGCGGCGACCGGCGCGGGAACTGCGCTCGCACGCGCTGGTGACTGACCGGCATACGGATCGTCGTTGTTGGTGGGTCGCGGGCCGGTCATGCCGGTCTTCTTGGCCGTCTGCGGCCGGACGCGGAAGACGCCGGTCTCCAGGTCGTCGGCCTCGATGAGGTCGACCCGGATGGTGCCGGCGGGGGAGTAGCGCTGGGAGTCGGCGTGCTCCTGAGCGGCGGCGACGAGCTCTTCCTCGAGGTCGTCGCCGTAGCCGTCCAGCCGGTCGTAGTCAGTCGATGACAACTCGATGGTGAACAGGTTGGGGACGAAGCTGCGGCCCTTGCCCATGACGGCGACCCGGTCGTCCATCGCCCGACGGATGGCGCTCGCGATCTCGACGGGCTGCACCTCGGATTTGAAGGCCTTGGCGAAGACGCCGTTGACGGCGCGCTCGAGCCGGGCCTCGACACGATCGAAGATCCCCACGGGGTGCACCTCCTTGGCGGGCTTAGGGCTGGGCACCTGATCGTAACGGGGCAACGTGTGGGGCTCGGGAGGATGGTCTGGTTGGTGCCTGTATGCCGTGAGCTCGGCTCCCGCTGCCCGGATCAGGGCCGCTCGCAGCGCCGGGAAGCTGGTTTGCGATGTCGGGCGGGGATACAGCAGACTATGGAGGCTTCACGCGCGAGTGGCGGAACGGCAGACGCGCTGGCTTCAGGTGCCAGTGTCCGAAAGGGCGTGGGGGTTCAAATCCCCCCTCGCGCACGCGATGCAGGTGACCTCTGGCCTGGGTGTTGTCCCTCAGGTCGGAGGCCCTGCCGGACCGCGTGACAGTGCGGGTCGTCAATGGGCGCGGTGGGGTCACCGAGATTTCGGGTGCCGTGACGATCGTGCATGGATGCGAGTTCTGAGGGTGGTTGAGGAGCCCGTGGACGATCGGGTCGACGAGGGACGGCGACTGACCTCTCACCGGGCCGACGGTCCTGCGTAACCCCACGTCAGTGCGGTCGTTGTCCATGCCGTCCCGGCTCCTTCGTTCTTGTGAGGTCACCATGCACCGTCGCATTTCCACCACACGCCACCTCCGGACCGCAGGTTGGGTGCTCGCGCTCGCCGCGGGCGTGACCATCGCGGCGGGCTCGTCCGCCGGGGCAGCACCGCTGCCGAGTGACGGGCTCCCGGTTCCCCTCCCCAGCCTGCCCGCGTTGCCGGTGCCGCTGCCCCCGCCCCCCCCGCTGCCCACGCCGCTCCAGACCCTCATCGGGACCCTCACCGGTCCGTTGGCCGGGACGCCGGCGCCCGCGCCCACCGGGACGGGGTCGGCAGGTTCGGCCGCCGGCCTGCCCGGCCTTCCGTCGCTCCCGGGTGGCGTCCCGACCGGACTGCCCACCCAGGTGAGCGGACCGCTCTCCGGCGTCGGAACCCAGTTCAAGGGCGCCCTCAACCAGGCCCACTCGGCCGGAACCGGCACACCGCTCGGGGCAGCCATCCCCGACGGCAGCCCGGGCAGCGTCCTCAACCTCGCGGTGAACCTCAACCCGCTCGCCACCGCCTGCCTCCAAGTGACCGGTAGCGGCACCGCGATCGCGAACACGACGATCACCGTCGGCGGCCAGGACATCACGGCCCCACTCGTCCAGGCCCTGCCGGGAGTGCTGGCGCCCTGCCCGGCCGGCACCGTTCCCGACGTCAACGGCCTCGACGGCACCATCGGCGGACTGGTGGGCCTCTGTGTCCGCGCCAACCAGGCACCGCCGCTCAAGGCGACGATCCTCGCCCTCGACACCGATGTCCTGGCCCAGCTCACCAAGGCCGGCCTGCCGCTCCAGCAGGTCGTCGTCCCGTGTCCGAAGGGCACCCCGGGCACGACGCCCGTTGGCACCGGCGGGGGCACCCACACCGGCGGTGGCTCGGGGAACCTCGGTTCGTCCACCGGCTCGCACAACGGCACAGGCGCCAGCACCGGCGCCCCCATCAGCGGCAACGGTAACGGCAACAACGCGCAGTGTGCCGCGGCCAGCGACGGCAGCGGGTCCCCGCTCGACCTGCAGACGATGGGCCAGGTCTTGCCGCACTCGCCCGTGAGCACTCTCCCGTGGCTGCTCCTCGGCCTGGTTGCGTTGGGCCGCAAGCGCATTGCTCAGTTCTCTCGCAAGCTCACCCCGGTCCGCGCCTGACCACGGCGCACTGGAGAGGGTCC
>JBDTBX010000225.1:0-3343 GCA_039923915.1 Nostocoides sp.
TGCGAAAGGGCCGGACAGGTCCGGCACAGTGCCTTGGCGAACTCGACGTCCTGCGGCAGCTCCGCGAACCAGATCTCCGCGTCGTTCTCACGGCACGGAATCAGCAGGTCACCCTCGGTCGGCGCGATCGCGTCGATGAGTTCGGTTAGCGCCATGGTGCTCACCTCCTTGTCCCTGCCCCTTGTGGGGGCCTTGTGTCGGCGGTCGGTGCCCGGTGGGGCGGCGACCGGTGTTGGTGCTTTTTGATGCAGTTCATCTGTGTGGGCCTTGGGGTCGGGCGGCCGGACAAACAAAAGGGCCGCGGTCCCGATGTCGGGATCCGCGGCCTGGTTGGCCCTGTCTGGTGGTGCTAGACGGATGGGCCGTGGAGGCGAGGAGTCGCGACAGCGATGGTCTGGGTGGGGGCAACGGTCCGGTCGCTGCGGTCACCGAAGCCGACGACGACGGTGGTGCCGTCGTATGCCGGGTCGACGAGAGCGCTCTTGGCCGCGGACACGGTGATCCCCTGCGTCTTGCCGCAGTCGGCGCCGACGAACGAGTGGGTCGGCAGCGCGGACATGGCAAGTGCACCGAAGATCTCGGTGTCCATCGTCGTCATGGTCTTGTCCATCAGGGCCAACCCTCCTCATCTGGTGCTCGTCGCGCCCGGGTGCGCGTGGGTGTGTCACCGGTGTGCATTCAGGATAGGGGCCCCAATCGCGACGGGGCAAACGATTTAACGAAATCTTTTCGTGAACACCGGGCCAGGACGCGTCATTCTTCCGAATCCTCTGCAGCAGAGTCGATTTCGAGCGCATCGTCGACCGATCGTCCGCTGAGCAGGGCCAGCACGGGCGCGGCGTACTTGTCGATCTTGTGGGTCCCGACCCCATGGATCGTGAGCAAATCGGCCACAGAATCGGGCGTCTGCTCGGCGATCGCGGTCAGCGTCGCGTCGGTGAAGACGACGTAGGCCGGGACCTTGGCCCGCTGCGACTCGGCCAGCCGCCAGGCCTTCAACCGGTCGAAGGTTGCCTCGTCATAGGTGGGCGGGCAGGTGGCGCAGCGCCCGGTGATGACCTGGCTCGCGTCGGTCAGTGGGCCACCACACACCCGACACACCATCGGCTTGCGTGGCTTGCTGCTCCCACCAGCCGGACCGGCCGAGCCGCCGACCCGCTTGCCGCTGCGCGGGTTGCTTCGGGCCCCGTCGCCGAGGACGGCGGCCGCCCCGTCGAGGAAGCGCGAGGGGCGCCGACTGGCCCGACCGCCCGGCGCGCGCGACGCGGCATAGGAGATCTCGAGCTGGTCCCGAGCCCGGGTGAGGCCGACGTAGAGCAGGCGCCGCTCCTCCTCGATCGTCTCGGGGGTGTCGGCCATCGTGATCGGGAGCAGGCCGTCGGAGCAGCCCGCAAGGAAGACGACAGGCCACTCCAGTCCCTTGGCGGCGTGCAGCGAGGCGAGGGTCACGCCGTTGACCGAGGGGGCGTGCTGGGCGGCGGCCCGTTCCTCGAGCTCGCGGACCAGGTCGGGGAGCCGGGCCTGTGGCGTGGCCGCGACGACGTCGTCGGCGAGGACGGCGAGCGCGGCGAGCGACTCCCAGCGCTCGCGGGTCGCGCCACCGCTCGTCGGCGCCTGGCGGGTCCAGCCGGCCCCGACGAGCACATCGCGGACGAGCTCGGGCAGCGGCTGCGACCCGTCGTCGGACCGGGCCTGGCCACGCAGCAGGAGCACGGCCTCACGCACCTCGCGTCGGGCGAAGAAGCGCTCGCCGCCACGGACGAGGTAGGGGACGTCGCGCGCCGAGAGGGCGTCCTCGAAGGCCTCGCTCTGGGCGTTGGTGCGGAACAGGATGGCGATCTCGGCGGGCGTCCGCCCCGCCTGGACGAGCCGGGCGATCGTCTCGGCCACCCCGTCAGCCTCGGCCGGATCGTCGGGATAACGGGTGAGTCGCGGCTGCGCACCACTGGGCTGCTGGCTCTGCAGCTCGACGCTGCCGCTGCGCCGGACGCCGCTCGGGCCGGTGAGCACGAGGTTGGCGAGCCGCACCACTTCGGGTGTGCTGCGGTAGTTGCGCACCAGCCGGACGGTGCGCGACCCCCGGTGCGTCGAGGGGAAGTCGAGGAGGTGCTGCGGCGTGGCCCCGGTGAAGGAGTAGATCGTCTGCGCGGGGTCACCGACGACGCACACCTCCTCGCGACCACCGAGCCACGCGGCGAGCAGGCGCTGCTGGAGAGCGTTGACGTCCTGGTACTCGTCGACGACGAAGTGCCGGTACTGCTCGTGGACGGCGCGGGCGATGTCGTCGCGTTCCTCGAGGATCCCCACGGTGAGCAGGAGGACGTCCTCGAAGTCGATGACGTGACGGGCCGCCTTGACTTCTTCGTATGCCGCGAGGAGACGGGCCATGGCCGTCGGGTCGAGCCCGGGCGGCTCCCGTCGAGCGGTACGGGCGGCCGCGGCATACGTCTCCGGGGTGAGCATGGAGACCTTGGCCCACTCGATCTCGGCCGCGAGGTCGCGGATGCCGGTGCGGTCGAACTGGAGCCGCAGCCGGCCGCACGCCTCGGCGACCGCCGACGCCTTCTGGGGCATCACCTCGGGCGCGCCGCCGCCAATCGCCTGCGGCCAGAAGTAGTGCAGCTGTCGAAGGGCTGCCGCGTGGAAGGTGCGCGCCTGGGCGCCGGCCACGCCGAGGTCCCTCAGCCGGGTGCGCATCTCCCCCGCCGCCCGCGCGGTGAAGGTCACGGCGAGGACCCGCTGCGGCTGGTAGGCCCCGGAGAGCACGCCGTAGGCGATCCGGTGGGTGATGGCTCGGGTCTTGCCGGTGCCGGCACCGGCGAGCACGCACATCGGCCCGCTCGGGTTGGCGGCGACCTCGCGCTGCTCGGGGTCGAGCGCGTCGAGGACGGCGTCGGCCGACGGGTGGGCGACGGACAGGGCGGGCTTGGGCATGACGTCGGCGATCCTCTCACCCACCCCCGACACGACGATCCCGGATGGCGCGGCCCCGGGGGATCCCTGGGAATCCGCGAGCCCGCGGTGCGGTTGGACCAGCCAGACCCGATCCCCCGGCGCGACCCACGCGCCTCCCCTGAGGAGTACGTCCCGATGTCGACCAAGGCGCCCGCGAGCGGCACCGTCACGATGTTCAGCACGCGCTGGTGCGGCTACTGCCGGCGGCTCAAGGCCCAGCTGCAGCGCGAGGGGATCTCCTTCACCGAGGTCGACATCGAGCGCACGCCGGAGGCGGCCGACTTCGTCATGACGGTCAACGGTGGCAACCAGACCGTGCCGACCCTGCTCTTCGCCGACGGGACCGCGGCGACCAATCCCTCGATCCGCGAGGTCAAGAAGCGCCTCG
>JBDTBX010000226.1:0-6058 GCA_039923915.1 Nostocoides sp.
GCAGCCGCCACCCGGGCCAGGGCGTAGCCCTGCTTCCCCGAGGAGTTGTTGCCGAGGAAACGGACCGGGTCCAGCGGCTCCCGGGTGCCCCCGGCAGTCACGACGACGTGACGCCCCGCCAGTGTTCCGCGCGAGCCACCGGGTGGAGGACCGGGTGAGGACCCGACGCGCGGGCCGGCGTGGGCCAACTCGCGCAAGCACACGGCATACAGGACGTCGGGCTCGGGGAGCCGACCCGGGCCGGTGTCCTTGCCGGTCAGCCGGCCGGATGCAGGCGGCACGATGTGCACGCCGCGCTCGGACAGCAGCGCGACGTTGGCCTGGGTGGCGGGGTGCTCCCACATCTCGGTGTGCATCGCTGGGGCGAGCACGACCGGGCAGGCCGCGGTGAGCAGTACGTTGGTGAGCAGGTCGTCGGCGAGGCCGTGCGCGGCCCGCGCGATCAGGTCGGCCGTGGCAGGAGCGACGACGACGAGGTCGGCCTCCTGGCCGAGCCGCACGTGGTTGACATCGTGGACGTCGCTCCACACGTCGGTTGCAACCGGTTTGCCGGACAGCGCCGACCACGTCGGCGCCCCGACGAAGTGCAGGGCTGCCGCCGTCGGGACGACGGTGACGTCGTGGCCGCCTTCGGTGAACAGCCGCAGCAGGGAGGCAGCCTTGTAGGCCGCGATCCCGCCCGCGACGCCGAGGACGACCTTCACGTGCCGGCTTCTCAGCCCTCGGTCGGCGTGCTGCTCAGCAGGCCACGGTCGATCTCGCGCAGCGCGATGGACATCGGCTTCTCGTGGACCTGGGCATCGACGAGGGGGCCGACGAACTCGAGCAGGCCCTCCTGGAGCTGGCTGTAGTAGGCGTTGATCTGGCGGGCCCGCTTGGCGCTGTAGAGGACGAGTGCGTACTTGGAGTCGGCCTTGGTCAGCAGGTCGTCGATCGGCGGGTTGGTGATGCCGATGGGGTTGGCCTTGGTTCCGGACACAGGTGACCTCGATCTGTTCAATGTGATGGTCGTCGTCAGTGGGATCGCATCAATAGTACGAGTTCGTCGGCGGCTCGTCGTACATCGTCGTTGACGATGGTGACGTCGAACTCCCGTTGGGCGGACAACTCGACCAGCGCGGTGGCCAGGCGCCGGCCCCGCTCGGCCTCGTCCTCGGTGCCCCGGCCGACGAGTCGCTGGACGAGTTCCTCCCAGCTCGGCGGGGCGAGGAAGACGAACAGGGCCTCCGGCATGGTGGTGCGCACCTGGCGCGCGCCCTGGAGGTCGATCTCGAGCAGTGCCATCCGACCGGCGGCCAGCGCGTCGAGAACCGGTTGCCGCGGCGTGCCGTAGCGGTTCTGGCCGTGGACGACCGCCCACTCGAGCAGCTCGCCCCGGGCTACGAGGTCGGCGAACTGCTCGGGCGTCACGAAGTGGTAGTGGATTCCGTCGACCTCACCACGGCGCGGGGCACGGGTCGTCATCGAGATGGACAGCCAGACCTCGGGGTGGTGGTCGCGGATGTGGGCGGCAATCGTGCCCTTGCCGACCGCCGTCGGTCCAGCGAGGACGACGGCGCGGTGTGCGTCAGCCACGGCAGGCTCGGGTCACCGTTTGCATCCCCGGGAGCGTATACGCAGCCGTCGTCGAGCCGGTCAGTCGGCGGCTTCGAACCGGCCGAGGAGGGCCGAGATCTGGTGGGAGCCAAGGCCGCGAACCCGCCTGCTGTGCGCGATGCCGACCTCGTCCATGATCTGGCGGGCGCGCGCCCTGCCCACGCCGGGCATCGACTCCAGCAGCGCGGTCACCCGCATCTTGCCGATCGCCTCGTTGTCCTTGCCGTCGCTGATCACCTGCGCGATCGACCCGCTCGAGTGCTTGAGCCGGTTCTTGACGGCTGCTCGCTCCCGGCGAGCGAGGGCGGCACGCTCGAGGGCAGCAGAACGCTGCTCGGGCGTGAGTTCGGGCAGGGCCACTTCTTGACTCCTCTTGTCCTCGGTCCACTCTGGGCGTCACGTCAGCGGCGGTGCCGCGGCAACGCGGCGAACCCGCGAGACCCCAACCTAACTCGACTGTGGGGTTCGGTGGACCTGAGGAGTCAGCGATTCTGCCGCGCGTCGGGCCGCCGCACGCAGGGCCGACGCGTCGGGCCCGGCGGCCAGGACGCCACGGCTGCTGCTCGGCAGGACGTTCGGCCAGGCCTCGGCGAAGACGCGCCGCACGTCCTCGCCAGTGCCGCCCTGGGCGCCGAAGCCAGGTGCAAGGAGGGGGGCGTTCGCGGCTGCCAGGTCGAGACCGAGGTCCTGGACGGCGGTGCCGACGGTCGCCCCGACGACCAGGCCGACGTGGCCGAGGTGCCCGGCGGTGGCAGCCTCGGCGTTGTCGCCCGTCACGGCGTCGACGATCGCCCGGGCCACCGTCCGGCGGTCGTGGACGGCGTGCTGCACCGAGGGACCTTCGGGGTTCGAGGTCAGTACGAGCACGAACACACCCCGACCGGTGCGGGCGGCAAGGTCGATCGCCGGCCGGAGCGATCCGTAGCCGAGGAACGGACTGACCGTCACGGCATCCGCGGGCGCGACCGCGTCCTTGCCGAGGAGGGCCTCGGCATACGCGTCCATCGTGCTGCCGATGTCGCCACGCTTGGCGTCCAGCAGGGTGAGGGTGCCCGAACCCGAGAAGCCGGCGACGGTCCGCTCGAGGACGGCGACCCCCCGCGATCCGAAGACCTCGAAGAAGGCCGACTGGGGCTTGACGATCGCCACCTGACCGGCAAACGCCTCGACGCACGTCATCGCGAATCGCTCGAGACCGTCGAGGTCATAGCGAAGGCCCCACTCCTCGATGATCGACCGGTGCGGGTCGATCCCGACGCACAGGGGCCCGTATGCCGCGGTGGCGGCCTGGAGGCGCACGCCGAAGGGGTCGATGGTCGTCACGGGCGGGCGATCCTTTCGTGGGCGATGCCGACGACATCGCTGAACCGGGTGAAACCCTTGGCGCGCAGCAGGTCCGCGAGCTCATCGCGCACCCGCAGCGGTGCGCTGGGGTTGTGGAAGGTCGCCGTGCCGACCTGCACGGCGCTGGCCCCGGCGGCGGCGAACTCGAGGGCGTCGCGACCGGTGGCGATGCCGCCCACCCCGATGATCGGTGCGGTGGGAAGTTGACTCGCGTGCATGGCGGCTCGAACCTGCCAGACGGCGCGCACCGCGACCGCCCGGACTGCCGGTCCCGAGAGCCCGCCGGTCAAACCGGCCAGCTGCGGGCGGAGCAGGTCGGTGTCGATGGCCACCCCGAGGAGCGTGTTGATCATCGTCAGCCCGGACGCCCCAGCGCTCAGGACCGCGGCGGCAATGGCGACGATGTCGGTCACGTCGGGGCTCAGCTTGGCGATGATCGGGGTGTCCCGCGGCAACTGCTCCCGGACGAGGGTCATGACCTTTGCCGAGGCGGTCGGGTCGCAGGCGAACACCTGCCCGCGGTTGGCGACGTTGGGGCAGGAGATGTTGACCTCGACGCCGACGACGGCATCCCATGCGGCACTGGCCCGCAGGTGTGCCGCCACGTCAGCGAACTCCCCCGCCGTGCCGCCGGCGATCGAGACGAGGACCCGGGCGCCCCGATCCTTGAGCCAGGGCAGGTCCTGCTCGCAGAACGCGCGAATTCCCGGCCCCTGCAAGCCGATCGAGTTCAGCATGCCGCTCGGCGTCTCGGCCATCCGCGGCGTCCCGCGACCCGACCGCGGCTCCAACATGACGGTCTTGGTGACGAAGGCACCCAGAGCGGCGACGTCGAAGAATCGGTGCAGCTCCTTGCCGTTCGCGGCGCATCCGGACGCGGTCATGACCGGGTTGGGGAGCCGTATGCCGCCCAGCTCGGTTGAGAGGTCGAGCCCGGCCGGTTGGTCGGTCGCCATCAGTGGGCCCTCATCGCCATCGCGCCGAGGGCATCCTCGGGCACCCGGCACACACCGCCCTCGAAGGTGTCCCAGCGGACTCGGTCACCTCGGAACACCGGTCCCTCGACGCACGAACGGACCATCCGGGTCACCCCGTCGTTGCCGACGACCGGCATGACGCAGGTCATGCAGACCCCGATGCCACAGGCCATCGACTCCTCGACCGCGACCTGGGCCACCGCACCCGCGGCGGTAGCCACGTCGGTCACCGACCTGAGCATGCCCATGGGACCGCAGGCGTAGACAACGCCTGCCTCGTGCTCGGCGAGGAGCGCGGGCAGGACGTCAGAGACCCAGCCCTTGTGCCCCACCGACCCGTCGTCGGTCGTCACGGTCACGCCGTCGGCGGCGCGGCGTGCCTCGACCACGCCGAACAGCCGGCTCTCGGTCGCGGCTCCCAGCACGATGTCGACCCGGCAGCCCCGCTCGCGCAGGGTCTCGGCGAGCCAGAACAGCGGTGCCGACCCGTAGCCGCCCCCGACGAGAACGGTCGTGACCGGCTCCGACGGCAGCGGGAAGGGACGACCGAGCGGCCCGACCATCGAGGTCGTGTCGTGGGCGCGAAGTGTGCTGAGCCACTCGCTACCGGGCCCGACGGCCGAGACGACGAGGTCGACGGTGCCGCCATAGGTGCCCGAGGGGCTGACCTTGTGGATGGAGAAGCAGCGCCGCAGCAGGTTGGCACTGGAGTCGCCGCCGACGGTCAGGGCGACGAACTGGCCGGGCCTGGCCAGCTCGGCCACTCCAGGAGCGACGAAGGTCAGGTGGTGGTAGGCGCCGACCCGCCGCGTGGCGATGACCTCGGCATCGACCTGGACGACGCCACTCACCGCTGCCCCCGTCCGTAGAGGTCGAGGTCGCGGGCATGGTCCTGGAGGGACTTGACCTCAAGCCCTCCGGCCTGGCTCGCCTCGATGGCCTGCACGGCCGCACCGAGCTGCTGGACCGTGGTGATGATCGGTCGGTCCATCGCAGCAGTGGCGGCCCGGATGGCGTAGCCGTCGGCGCGGGCCGTCGGACCGGACGGGGTGTTGACGACCATGTCGATCTCTCCCGCGTCGATCCGGTCGACGATCGACCGCTCGCCCTCGGCGCGTTCCCCGTGCTTGGCGACCACCTCGGCCTCGATTCCGTTGCGCCGCAACACTTCTGCTGTGCCACGCGTGGAAACGATGTGGAAGCCGAGGTCGGCGAGCCGCTTGACGGGGAAGATCATCCCGCGCTTGTCGCGGTTGGCGACCGACACGAAGATGGTGCCGCTCGTCGGCAGGCCGCTGACGGCGCCGAGCTGGCTCTTGGCGAAGGCTCGACCGAAGTCCTCCGCGATGCCCATGACCTCACCGGTGGAGCGCATCTCGGGCCCCAGCAGGCTGTCGACGACCAGCCCCTCGCGAGTCCGGAACCGCTTGAACGGCAGGACCGCCTCCTTGACCGACATCGGTGCGTGGGCCGGCAGCCGACCGCCATCGACGCCGTCGGGGGGCAGGAGTCCCTCGTCGCGCAGCTCCTTGATGGTCGCGCCGAGCATGACCCGGGCGGCGGCCTTGGCGATCGGAACGCTCGTTGCCTTGGCGACGAACGGGACAGTGCGGGAGGCGCGCGGGTTGGCCTCCAGAACATAGAGCACGTCCTGCGCGAGGGCGAACTGGACGTTCATCAGGCCGCGGACACCGATGCCCTCGGCGAGCTTGAGGGTGGACTCGCGGATCCGGTCCAGCTCGGTCGGGCCAAGGGTCACCGGCGGGAGCGTGCACGAGGAGTCGCCGGAGTGGATGCCGGCCTCCTCGATGTGCTCCATGATCCCGCCGAGATACATCTCGTGGCCGTCGTAGAGCGCGTCGACGTCGATCTCGATGGCGTCGTCGAGGAACCGGTCGACGAGGACGGGGTGCTCCGGGCTGGCCACGGTGGCCCGGGTGACATAGGTGGCCAGGGTCTCGTCGTCGTAGACGATCTCCATGCCCCGGCCACCGAGCACGTACGAGGGCCGGACCAGGACGGGGTAGCCGATGTCCTGGGCAATGAGGACGGCCTCGGCGGCGCTGTATGCCGTGCCGTGCTTCGGGGCGGGCAGGCCCGCCTCGGCGAGCACCCGACCGAAGGCGCCGCGGTCCTCGGCG
>JBDTBX010000227.1:0-5083 GCA_039923915.1 Nostocoides sp.
TGGGGTGCGCGTAGACATCCCCGACAGCAACCTCCGGGTGCCGCTCGCGGATCCGGCCGACGACCTGGGCCGCTGTCAGTGAGCCTCCGCCGAAGTCGAAGAAGTCGGCCCGGGCATCGGTGACATCGGCGGCGAGGACGACGCGCCAGATATCGGCCAGCCATGCCTGGGTCGGGGTGAACTGCGGCTGCGGGCTGTCAGTGCGGGTGACCAACGGCCACGGCAGCGCGCCCCGGTCGACCTTGCCGGACGTTCGGGTCGGCAGGTCGTCGACGACGGCCAGACGCGGGACGAGCGCGGCCGGCATACGGGATCGGAGCAGTTCCAAGGCAGCTCGTCCGTCGTATGCCGCGTCGACCCTCACGTAACCGACAAGGATCGAGTTGCCCGAGCCGGTCCGGCGAACCGCCGCTGCCGCCCCGACAACGCCCGGGACGCGGAGCAGTTGACCATCGATCTCACCGAGTTCTATCCGGCGGCCGCCCAGCTTGATCTGGTCGTCGGCCCGCCCCACGAAGACGAGTCCGACGGAGTCGTTGCGGACCACGTCGCCGGAGCGGTAGGCGCGGTTCCAGCCCAGGGGCGGCATCGGCGCGTACGTCTCGGCGTCCTTGGCCGGGTCGAGGTAGCGGGCCAGACCCACCCCGCCGATGACGAGCTCGCCGGACTCCCCCTCGGCGACCGGGTTGCCGCCTGCATCGACGACGGCGAGGTCCCAGCCGTCGAGCGGGAGACCGATCCGGACCGGTTCGGTGCCGTCCAGCTGGGTTCCGCACGCGACGACGGTGGCCTCGGTCGGGCCGTAGGTGTTCCACACCTCACGGCCGGGCGCCTGGAGCCGGGCCGCCAGCTCCGCAGGGCAGGCCTCGCCGCCCATGATGAGCAGCCGCACCTGCTCGAGCGACTGGGGCGGCCACAGCGCGACGAGCGTGGGGACCGTCGAGACGACGGTGATGTTGTTGGCCTGCAGCCACGGGCCGACGTCGACGCCGGAGCGGACGAGCGACCGCGGCGCCGGCACGAGGCAGCCGCCGTGCGCCCAGGCGAGCCACATCTCCTCACAACTCGCGTCGAAGGCCACCGAGAGCCCGGCCATCACCCGGTCGCCGGGCCCGAGGAGCTCGCCCTGAAGGAACAGCCGCGACTCGGCATCGACGAACGCAGCCGCGCTGCGGTGGGAGACGGCCACGCCCTTGGGGGTTCCGGTCGAGCCCGACGTGAAGATGACCCAGACGTCGTCCTCAGGAGTCACTGTGCGTTCCGGGCTCGGCGCGAGGTCGGCCCCGACGGCAGCAACCGGGGCAGTCGTCCGAGTCACCGCCCGCCCGTTGCCGACGATCGCCGCGACGCGGGACTCACCGAACACCGTCCTGGCACGCTCGTCGGGATCATCGGCATCAACCGGGACGTAGGCGGCGCCCGCGTGGATGATGCCGAGGATCGCGACGTACAGGTCGGTCGTCCCCGACCGGATCCGGACCCCGACCTTGTCGCCGCGACCGACGCCCAGCATGGCGAGGTCGTCGGCGAGCTCGGCTGCGGCAGCTGACAACTCGGCATACGTCAAGATCTCGACGCCGCTGTCCAGAGCGAGCGCCTCGGGATGCGCGGCGACGGTCTCCTCGAAGATGTCGACCAGCGTCCGGGGGCTCGGCGCCCGGGCACTCGCCAGCAGCGGCGACATCCCGGGCACGACCATGAGGTGAATCCTCGTGCATGGAGGTGAACGGCGGGTGACTATCTTGGCTGCCATGGCCCGTCCCGTCGGCAACCCTGCCCTCGCCCCCTTCGGCACGACGATCTTCGCCGAGATGTCGGCCCTGGCGATCGAGCACGAGGCGATCAACCTCGGGCAGGGGTTCCCGGACACCGACGGGCCGACGGCGGTGTTGCGCGCGGCGGTCGAGGCGATCGAATCCGGACGCAACCAGTACCCGCCCGGGCCCGGTGTCCCCGAGCTGCTCGACGCGATCGCGGCCCACCAGCAGCGCTTCTACGGCGTGGAGATCGACCCCCGTCGACAGGTGCTCGTCACCGCGGGTGCCACCGAGGCGATCGCCGCGACCATCCTCGCGTTGTGCGAGCCGGGCGATGAGGTGGTCACCTTCGAGCCCTACTACGACTCGTATGCCGCGTGCATCGCCCTCGCCGGTGCGGTGCGCCACACGTCCGTGTTGCGGTTCCCCGACTTCTCCGTCGACGAGGCGTCACTGCGCGCGGCCTTCTCGTCGCGGACCAGGCTCGTGCTGCTCAACACCCCGCACAACCCGACCGGCAAGGTGTTCACTCGGGCCGAGTTGGACCTCATCTGTTCACTCGCAACGGAATTCGACGCGTGGGTGGTGACTGACGAGGTCTACGAGCACCTCGTGTTCGACGGCGGCCAGCACATCCCGGTGGCCACCTTGCCCGGGATGGCTGAGCGAGCACTGACCATCTCCTCCGGGGGCAAGACGTTCTCGACGACGGGCTGGAAGGTCGGTTGGGTGTCCGGGCCGGCCGAGGCGGTCACGGCCGTGCGGACGGTCAAGCAGTTCCTCACCTTCGTGGCGTCCGGGCCGTTCCAGCCGGCGATCGCAGTCGGCCTCGGCCTGGGCGATGCGGTGTATGCCGGGCTCGCGGCGTCCCTGCAGGGCAAGCGCGACCTGCTCGTCGACGGTTTGCGCGACGCCGGACTGACCGTGTCGGTGCCTGCGGGGACGTACTTCGTGGTCGCTGATGCCGCGCCGCTCGGGGCGACCGATGCACTGACCTTCTGCCGAGAGCTGCCTGCGCGGGCCGGTGTCGTCGGCATCCCGGTATCGGTGTTCCACGACGACGTCGACGCGGCGCGCACGCTCGTCCGGTTCGCGTTCTGCAAGAAGGACGAGCTGCTCATCGAGGCCGTCGACCGCCTGCGCCACCTCCGCTCGGCCTGACCTGCCCGTTCGCAACTGCACGATTGCTTCGTTGCGAACGGACGGCGCGATGGGCCGGTGCGCGGGTGTGCCGTTCGTGGAACCCGCGTGCACGGCATACGGACGGCTTGGCAGGATCGGGACCATGCGTCGACTGCCACCCCAGGTTCTCCTCTTCGGGAGCATCGCCTCGGTGCAGTTCGGCGCCGGGATCGCGGTCCGGCTCTTCGACCGCGTCGGCCCGGGCGGCGCGGTCATGCTGCGGCTGCTCCTGTCGGCCCTTGTGCTCGTCGCACTGGCCCGGCCCTCGATTCGCGGCAGGTCCCGATCCGCGTGGCTGTCGGTGCTGGCGTTCGGGCTCATCCTCGGCGTCATGAACTGGTCGTTCTACGAGGCGCTCGATCGGATCCCCCTCGGCATCGCGGTGACGATCGAGTTCCTCGGCCCGCTCGGTGTGGCCCTGCTCGGCTCGCGACGTCCCCTCGACCTGCTCTGGTGCCTCCTTGCGGCGGCCGGCGTGGCCGTCATCGCACTTCCCGGCTCGACCGGCGACATCGCCGTGTCGGGCATCCTGCTCGCCGCGTTCGCCGGCGTGCTCTGGGGCGCCTACATCCTGGCCTCGCAACGGGTCGGCAGCCACTTCCCCGCCGTCGACGGGCTGGCCTTCTCGCTGTGCGTGGCCGCGTTCGTCGTCCTACCGATCGGCATCCACGATGGCGGCAGGGAGCTGGCGGTGCCATCGGTGTTGATTGCCGGCTTCGCCATCGCCATGCTGTCCTCGCTCATCCCCTACTCCCTGGAACTGGTCGCGCTGCGTCGGCTCACCGCGAGCGCGTTCGGCCTGCTCATGAGCGTGGAGCCAGCCATGGGCGCGGTCGCCGGGGCGCTGGTGCTGCGCCAGCACCTCGGCGCGGCGACGCTGCTCGCGATCGGCATGGTGATCGTGGCAAGCGTCGGGACGACGGTGTTCGCGAAGCGCTCACCACCCGTCGCCGAGCCGGCTGTGGGCTTGTCCACACCCCCATGACATCCGGGTCGTCGTCCACAAGCGATCCGGGCCGGCTGCCGGGCTGGCCGCATCCCGGGCAGTCTGGGAGCCATGCCACCAGCGGGAAGGAGCACTCGATGATTCGCCGTCTTGTGGCCGTGTGCATGGGCGTCTGGGTCGGGCTGGCTGGCGCCGGGCCTGCGGAAGCGATGGTCGGGCCCGATGCGCCTGCCCGCGCGAGGTCTTCGGCGCCCGGATCGGACGGGGGCGGCTCGCCCATCCGGCCGCGGCAACTGGCCCAGAGCCTGGCGGCGGTCGATCGGTCGACACCGCGGGCGCGGTGGGCCTGGCCGTTGGAGCCTCGACCCGTCGTCCTCGCGCCCTTCCGCGCGCCGACCACGAACTACGGGTCCGGACACCGCGGCATCGACGTGTCAGGGAGCGCGGGACGGACCGTCCGAGCCGTTGCGGCCGGACAGGTGAGCTTCGCGGGCGTCATCGGCGGTAAGCCGACCGTGGCGGTGACCCATGCTGATGGCATCCGGTCGACCTACGAGCCGGTGCTGGCGACCGTCACCGTCGGCGAGAGCGTCGTCGTCGGCCAACCGATCGGGGTCGTGGCGGCGTCCGGGTCGCACTGCGCGACGACATGTGTGCACCTCGGTGCCATCCGGGGCGGGACCTATCTCGACCCGCTTCTCCTGCTCCGTTCGTGGCGGGTCCGACTCCTGCCCCTCACCCCCCGCTGAGGCCTCGCGTCCTGGACGCGTCATGAACGGGTCGGGCCCGCCCAGGTGTTGGGCCCTGCTCAGGCCCGAGGGTGGGCCTGGGCATAGGACACCTTGAGCCGGTCGATCGAGACGTGCGTGTAGAGCTGCGTGGTTGCCAGCGACGCATGCCCGAGCAATTCCTGGACAATGCGGATGTCGGCACCACCTTCGAGCAGATGGGTTGCGGCCG
Source organism: Nostocoides sp. (assembly GCA_039923915.1). Classification (GTDB taxonomy): domain Bacteria; phylum Actinomycetota; class Actinomycetes; order Actinomycetales; family Dermatophilaceae; genus Nostocoides. Next base: position 4,846 of record JBDTBX010000227.1, read on the forward strand.
AGTGCCGTAGCCCGTGGGGCCCCAGGTCGGCGGCTCCATCGACGAGTCCGAGGATCCGGTGCACGGCCGACCTGATCTGGCGCTGGTCGGCCCGACGACCGCGTCGACCGAGAAGCAGGGCCGGACCCGAGTGGCCGGTGGCCACGAGCGGTCGGCCGTGGGCCAGCCAGTCATCGACGGCCCGCCGAGCCGGTGCTCCGAACGGCACGGTTCGCTCCTTGGCGCCCTTGCCCATGAC
>JBDTBX010000228.1:0-8005 GCA_039923915.1 Nostocoides sp.
ACGGCAACCGCCGGGACAACGGCAAAGGTCAGCTCAAGCAGAAGCCCTGCAAGGACAACGGTCAGCACAAGGGCGACGGCCAGTTGCCCGGCGGCGGGTTCGGGCCGGGCAACGGCTGGGTCGTACCCGGCCCCGGCGGTGGCGCGGTGCTTCCGGGGGCGGCCGGCTCGCTGCACGGTGAGTTCACCCAGGGCCAGCCGGCGACCACCTACCTGTTCCAGCGCGGTGCGGTGACGGTGGTGTCGTCGACGTCGATGACCGTCAAGAGCAGCGACGGCTTCAGCGCCACGTATGCCGTGAGCTCCTCGACCCAGGTGCGCGGCGCGAACGCCAGCCAGATCACCGACGGCACCGACGTCATGGTCGTCGCCAACAAGAAGGGCTCGGCTGCTGTCCGGGTCCGCGTGATCCGGTCCGGCGCCGGTCCGTCGCTCTTCGGTGGTGGCCCCACGACCTAGAGGCGGCGATAGCGTTCGGGGGTGACGCACCTGACCCCGGCGCCAACGGATGCGACGACCTCGCAGGTTTCAGCCGGCCCGGCCAGCGGCGAGCAGTGGGTTCTGCGACGCGCCGGCGACGTGCTCACCGTCGTCGAGGTCGGGGGAGGGCTGCGCGACTGGAGCCGCGACGGGATCAAGGTGCTGGCCGGCTACGGGTCGGACGAACTGTGCCTGGCCGGGCGGGGCCAGCTGCTCATCCCGTGGCCCAACCGGATCCGGGACGGGCGCTACCAGCTTGACGGCACGGCATACCAGCTCCCCCAGAGCGAGCCCAAGCTCGGCAACGCGAGCCACGGGCTGGTCCGCTGGGCGCCGTGGCGCCTGGCGGACCGCACCGACGACAGCCTCACGGTCCGCCACCACCTGTTCCCGCAGCCGGGGTGGCTGTGGCAGCTCGAGTCGAGCGTGACCTACCGGCTGGCCGACGACGGGTTGTCGGTCCACACCGAGGTCACCAACATCGGCGCCGGCCGGGCACCGTTCGGCTGCGGCGCGCACCCGTACCTCAACATCGGCGACACGCCGTTGGGCGGCCTCACCCTGCGTGTGCCGGCGGGCAGGTACGTCACGGTCGACGAGCGGATGCTGCCGACCGGGACCGCCGAGGTGGGCGGCACGACCTACGACTTCAGGGCGGCCCGGCCGATCGGCGACGCTGCCCTTGACACCGCCTTCACCGACCTGACCCGCGATGCGGACGGGCGATGGCGGGTCGCCATCGGCGGGCTCCCGCAGCTGCCGACGGTCTGGTTCTGGGGCGACGAGGCGTTCGGCTGGACCCAGGTCTTCACCGGCAAGGCCGCCGCCGAGGGCGAGCACGGCATCGCCGTGGAGCCGATGACCTGCCCGGCCGACGCGTTCAACTCCGGCACCGACCTGGTGCGCCTTGGCCCGGGTCAGACGTGGTCGGGCACGTGGGGGATCGCGCTCGCCTGATCTGCGTTGACGCCGTTCACGCGCGGTGACACCCGTCGCTCGAGCGCCAGGGTGAGCAGCACCATCGCTGCGCAGCCGCCGACGAGGAGGGCGATGAACGGCGACTGCAGGTCGTGTCGCAGCATGAACCCGGCGACCACCGGGCCGACGATGCCGCCCGCCTGGAAGGCACCTGAGGACAGCGCGTTGTAGCGGCCGCGGAGGTGGTCGGGCGCGAGGTCGTTGGTGATGGCCGGGATGGTGGGCTGCAGCAGGGTCTCACCGAACCCGAACAGGACGTGGAAGCCGATCACGCCGGCCATCGCGTAGGCCGCACCGGGCCAGACTCCCGTCGTGCCGAGCAACAGCCACCCGCCCGCCCAGACGGCGGCCATGACGAGGAGCACTCGGGTGCGTCGGCGGCCGCTGATCTGCTTGATGACGAACATCTGGGCCAGCACGATGACCAAGGTGTTGGCGGCGAACGCCCAGCCGATCGTGCGGGTGCTGACGTGCGACGCCTCGCGGGCGAAGGCTGGGAAGCCCGCCTCCATCTGCCCGTAGCCGACAAAGGTGGCGAGGAACGTCAACGCGATGAGCCAGGCCATCGCGGGCTGCCTGAAGATCGACCAGTACGAGGTCGCCAGCCGGCCGCCCGCGTCGTCGTCGGGCGCCTCGGCCCGCCCGTGCACGTGCCGAAGGGGTCCGAGGAGCAGGCCGATCGGGATGAGCATGGAGGCCGCGTCGATCAGGTAGATCGCCGTGAACGTCGCGGGCCGGTGCACGTCGACGACCACGCCCGAGACGACACCACCGACTCCGATGCCGAGGTTGACGAGGGCGAAGTTGATCCCGAAGTAGGTCTGGCGCGCCGGGCCCTCGACGATCGAGGCGATGAGGGCGTTGAACGCCGGCCAGCTCGTGCCGGAGAGGCCCATGAGGGTCATCGCGAGCAGCGCCATCGGCACGGTGTGGGCAAAGGCGAGGATGCTCACGCCGACCAGCTGGGTCAAGCAGCCGGCGAGGATGATCGAACGGGCGCCGAACCGGTCCACTGCCGCCCCTCCGGGTCCGGTCACGATCACCCCGACGACGGCGATCCAGGCCATGAGCGACCCGGCGACGTCGAGGCCGATGCCACGGACTTCGTGCAGGTAGATGATGGTGAACGGCAGCGTCAGCCCTCGGCCGAGCAGCTGGACTGCCGTCGTCGACAGCAGCCACCGACCCTCGCGCGGCAGGTCGGCCCAGAACCCGCGCAGAGAGGTGTGGCCCTCGTTGACCGCGCCCGAACCACTCACCCGACCAGCCTCCCAGAGTCCACCGACAGGTCTCGACCGGTTTTCCCGGACCGCCCTGCGAAACCCGGGCGCGCGGCATACGCGAGAGCCGTTAGCCTTGGTCGTGGGGGCGTGCGTCCGTGCGCCCCCGTTTCAGTGCAACACGCGAGGTGCAGGGTGCCCACAGGCAAGATCAAGTTCTTCGACACCGAGAAGGGCTTCGGGTTCGTCTCCGACGACGAGGGCGGCGACGTCTTCGTACCCACGAGCGCCCTGCCCGAGGGCATCACGACCCTCAAGGGCGGCGCGCGGATCGAGTTCGGGATCGCCGATGGACGCCGGGGCCCGCAGGCGCTGTCGGTGCGCGTCCTGGACCCGGCGCCCAGCGTCGCGGTCAACAAGAGGCTGCGCGAGCGCCGGCCTGCCGAGGAGATGGTTCCGATCGTCGAGGACGTCATCCGGCTGCTCGACGACGTCTCCAACAGCCTGCGGCGAGGGCACTACCCCGACAAGGCGCATGGTGCCAAAGTGGCCCAGGTCCTGCGCGCGGTGGCGTCCGACCTGGAGGTCTGACGTGGCTGCCGCAAAGCCCGACCCGACCCTGGCGGGCGCTGTCGATCTGGCCCGCGACGCCGCGGTCTCCATCGCCGAGCCGGGCACAGTCGGTGAGCACGTCGACTTCGTCATGGACGAGGAGCGGGTCGGCACGCACTACTTCGCCTGCACGTATGCCGCCTATCCGGGCTGGCGCTGGGCGGTCACCGTAGCCCGAGTCCCGCGGGGCAAGGTCGCGACCGTCTCGGAGACCTCACTTCTGCCCAGCGAGGGGTCGCTCCTGTCCCCGGACTGGCTCCCGTATGCCGAGCGGCTGGCTCCCGGAGACCTCTCGGCCGGCGACGTGCTGCCCTATCACCCCGACGACCCGCGTCTCGAGCAGGGTTTCGAGGCGACCGGTGCGCAGGACGTCGACCAGATGGCGCAGTGGGAGCTGGGCCTGGGCCGGGTCCGGGTGCTGTCCTCAGAAGGCCGGTCGGCTGCTGCTGAGCGTTGGTACGACGGTGACCACGGCCCGACCGCCGACATCGCCGTGCGGGCCTCGGCGCCGTGCTCGAGCTGCGGCTACTTCCTGCCGATGGCCGGCGCGCTGCGGCGGACCTTCGGGGTCTGCGCCAACGAGTGGTCGCCGAGCGACGGCCAGGTGGTCAGCCTCGACCACGGATGCGGCGCGCACTCCGAGGTCGACATCGCCAGGCCCGAGCCCGAGGTCATCGCTGCACCGATCGTCGACGACTTCGAGGTCGACATCCTGGGCTGACGCCCGGGGTGTCGGTCACCCGCGAGCAGGCCAGATCAGGCGGGAACCTTGACCCGGGTCGGCGCGGGCCGACGGCCTCGGATGGTCAGTGCGGACCGGCGGCGTTGCCGCGACCGCGCACCATGTAGGCGTAGCCCATCGAGCCGAGCACGATCCCGGCCACGCAGGCCCACGGCCACCAGTCGCGGGCACCTGAGCGCAGGCTCGGCACGACGAGGGTGAGCAGCAGCGCGACCACCCAGCAGCCGATGCCGGTGCGGACGATCAACTCGGTGCTGACCGGGAGCGGTTGAACCGGCGGCAGGACGCGAGCCGGCGCACCCGGCATACGGTCCGCGGCTTGCTCACCCGCTCGCTCTGGTGCGTCATCCACGAACCCAGCCTATCCGGGCCCCCCGGACGCTATCTTGTGCGCCATGTCAAAAACCGGCGCTCCGCGCGCTCACGCCCCGGCCCCGCCCCGCCCGAAGAACGGCCTGGACGCCTTCTTCCAGATCACCGCCCGCGGCTCGACCGTCGCGCGGGAGGTGCGGGGTGGGCTCGCGACGTTCTTCACGATGGCCTACATCGTGGTGCTGAACCCGCTCATCATCGGAACCGTGCCGGACGGAACCGGCAACTTCCTCGGCGGCGGCAAGGTGCCCCACCTGGCCATGATCGCCGCGGCCACAGCGCTCGTCGCCGGCGTCATGACCATCCTGATGGGTGTCGTCGCGAACTATCCGCTGGCGCTCGCGACCGGTCTGGGCCTCAACGCCTTCCTCGCGTTCAGCGTCGCCTCGGTCAAGGGCGTGACGTGGGCCGACGCGATGGGCCTGGTCGTCCTCGAGGGCCTGATCATCACCTTCCTCGTGCTCACCGGCTTCCGGAAGGCCGTCTTCGCAGCGGTCCCGGTGTCGCTGAAGACGGCGATCAGCGTCGGCATCGGCCTGTTCATCGCCATCATCGGCTTCGTCGACGGCGGCTTCGTCCGCAAGTCGGCAGGTGGCCCCATGGGCGAGCTCGGCATCGGCGGCTTCCTCACGGGCTGGCCGCTGCTCGTCTTCGTCCTGGGCCTCTCGGCGATCATCATCATGCTCGTCAAGAAGGTCCGGGGCGCCATCCTCTACGGCATCGTCGGCGCGACCATCCTGGCCATCGTCGTCGAGGCGCTCGGCAGGATCGGCAGCCAGACCGACGCCACCGGCAAGGTCGTCAACCCCGCCGGCTGGTCGCTCAACGTGCCCAAGCTGCCGTCCAAGGTGCTGGACACCCCCGACTTCGGCCTGCTCGGCCACTTCAACCTGTTCGGCTCGTTCAGCAAGCTGGGCGTCATCGCGGCGATCCTGCTCGTCTTCACGCTCCTGCTCGCCGACTTCTTCGACACGATGGGCACGATGGTGGCCATCGGCGCCGAGGCCGGGCTGCTCGACAAGGAGGGCAACCCGCCGCAGAGCCAGAAGATCCTGCTCGTCGACTCGATCGCGGCGGCGGCTGGTGGGGCGGCCTCGGTCTCGTCCAACACCTCCTACATCGAGTCGGCGGCAGGCGTCGGCGAGGGCGCCCGCACCGGCCTGGCCTCGGTGGTCACGGGCGTGATGTTCCTGCTCGCGACCTTGCTCGCCCCACTCGTGTCGATCGTGCCCTTCGAGGCGGCCACCCCAACGCTCGTCGTCGTGGGTTTCCTCATGATGCAGCAGGTCCGGGGCATCGACTGGGACGACCTGGAGATCGCCATCCCGGCCTTCCTCACCATCGTGCTCATGCCGTTCACCTACTCGATCACGGTCGGCATCGGCGCGGGCTTCGTCGCGTACGTCGGCATCAAGATCGTCCGCGGCAAGGCCTCCGAGATCCACTGGCTGCTGTGGATCATCGCGGCTCTGTTCGTCCTCTACTTCGGTATCGACCCGATCAAGGCCATCCTCGGCGTCAGCTGAGGCTGAGACGGGTTTGCGTCCTCCTCGGGAATTACTTAGCCTAGATAACTAGTTTAGTTAAGTAGTTTCCGAGGAGGTCCTGTATGCCGGTCACGCACCTGCCGCTGTCCCCTGCCGCTCTCAGCGTGGTCGCCGGCGACCTGCGCCTGGCGTGCATGCGGATCTCGCGACGGATTCGATTCGAGAGCACCGATTCCATTGCGCCGCACCAGTTCTCGGTGTTGGCCCGGCTCCAGGAGAAGCCGCGCACGCCGCGCGAGCTGGCCGACATCGAGAAGGTCAGCGGCCCGAGCATGACCCGCACGACGTCGGGTCTCGTCGACCTGGGTCACATCGCGCGTGCCGACGACCCGACCGACGGACGCTCGGTGATCCTCTCCATCACGCCCCACGGCATTCGCACCCTCAAGGCCGTTCGTCGTCAGCGGGACGCGTGGATGACCGAGCGGCTGCGAGCCCTCACCCCCGCCGAGCAGCAGACCCTGGCCGAGGCCACCGAGATCCTCCAGCGGGTGTCCGGCGCGTGAGCCCCACCTTCGCCTCACTCTCGGTCCGCAACTACCGATGGTGGGCTTCGGGCGCCTTTGTGTCCAACGTCGGCACGTGGATGGGCCGAGTCGCCCAGGACTGGCTGGTCCTCACCGTCCTGACCGACCACTCCTCGACCGCCCTCGGCCTCGTCACCGGACTCCAGTTCCTGCCCTTCCTCCTGCTGGCACCGTTCGCCGGGGCCTTCGTCGACCGGCGCAACAAGCGCCGGATCCTGCTCGTCACCCAGACCCTGCTCGCCGTGACCAGCCTGCTCCTCGGCCTGCTCGTCGTGAGCGGTCACGTGACGCTCTGGGAGGTCTATGCCCTGGCCCTGATCCAGGGCATGGTCACGGCCGTCGACAATCCAGCGCGACAGACGTTCGTCTCCGAGGTCGTCCCCACATCCGTTCTTGCCAATGCAGTTTCGCTCAACAGCGCGTCGTTCAACGCCGGCCGGCTGATCGGCCCGGGCGTCGCGGGCCTGCTCATCGCGGCCATCGGAACCGGCCCGGTGCTCCTCCTCAACACGGTCAGCTTCGTCTTCGTCATCGCCGCGCTCCTGGGCCTGGACAAACGCCAGCTGCACCCGTCCGGGCCGCCTCGCGGCCGGGGGAGCGTCCGGGAGGGGTTGGGTTACGTCCGGCGCCGCCCCGACCTGCTCCTCGTCATGTTCCTCATCTTCGTGCTCGGCACGTTCGGGATGAACTTCCAGATCACGATGGCCCTGATGGCCACGACCATCTTCCACAAGGGCGTCGGCGAATACGGCCTGCTCGGCTCGATCATGGCCATCGGATCGCTCTCCGGGGCGCTGCTGTCCGCCCGGCGCAACCAACCGCGCTTGCGGATCATGCTCGTGTCACTCGTCGGGTTCGTCCTGGCGGCGGCGGCGGCGGCCCTTGCTCCGTCGTATGCCGCGTTCGCCGTCCTCCTCGTCCCGGTCGGTCTGTCCTCACTCACCGCGATGACGACGGCGAACTCGCTCGTGCAGACCCGGGTCGACCCCGACATGCGCGGGCGGGTGATGGCGCTGTACATGGCCATCTTCGCCGGTGGGACACCGTTCGGGGCCCCGCTCATCGGCTGGATCGGTGAGGTCTTCGGAGCCCGCTGGACGATCGCCGTCGGATCGGTGTCGGTGGCGCTCGCCCTCGTCGCGGTGGCCATCTGGCTGCGCGGGCACGAGAATGTCCGGGTGAGCTATGAGTCCCAGCGCCGGCCACGCCTGGCCGTCACGACCCGCCCGATGATCGAGGTCACCAAGTGACGCCACGCTTCCGCCGGATGATGACGCTGGCGGTGCTCGCCGTGGTCGTGCTCATCGCGGCCTACGCCGCCGTCCGCTCCTGAGGCCCGGGCGGCTCAGAGCTTCTGCAGGCTGGTCCAGGGCAGGACGACGCTCTGGGTCAAGCCCAGGACCGAGACGGCCACGGTGGCGACCTTCGTCGTCGGGTCGACCGCGGTGATCTTGCCGGTCAGGCCGATCAGGGTTCCGGCCAGGACCTTGACCGTGTCGCCGACCGCAACCGGCGGGGGCGGCAGGGA
>JBDTBX010000229.1:0-2683 GCA_039923915.1 Nostocoides sp.
GTTGGCGAAACGAGGGATCAGGCGAAGCCGTGCCGGGCAAGAGGCCCGATGAGTTCGCGCTCCTCGTAGGCCAGGTGCGAGAGGAGGGTGTCGGTGAGCGCGTCGACGGCGGACTGCAGGGACTCCAGCGCCTTGCTCCCGTCGGGGCCGTAGCCGTTGTGGTCGACGACGGCGACGAGAGCCCGGTCGACACGTTCGAGGACGTCGGCGATGATGAGGTGCTCCTCCTCGAGCCGGTCGATGACCGGGACAAGCGCGCGGTCGGCGCGCCGGAGGTGGGGGAAGATGCTCCGGTCTTCCAGGCTGTGGTGGCCGGTGACGATCCGACAGTACGACTCGCAGTAGGCACCGAGGGTCCAACTGTTCTGCCGCATCGTCATCGTGTTGATGACCGAGCGCGCGGCGCCCACCGACAGGTGACCGTCACGGACCTGCTCCACGAGGGAGCGCACCTGGGCCAGCTCGGCCCGTAGCCCGTCGTGGACGTCGATGAGGTGCTGGGCGGTGGCGGCGCCCTGTCGGTCGTCTGCCGGGAGCGCCGCGCCGCCGTCGGCAGCGAGGGCGGATGGGCGGGTTGCTTCGTTCCACAGGCGCTCGTCGGACAGGCGGGAGCCGTCGTCGTGAGTCGGCGTGACCGCCACGTGCGCGGCCGGCCCTGCCACCCGCCGTGCCCGTCCAACTTTTGACCCCAAGTCAGGTGCCCCACGCGTCACAGGACCTGACCTGGGGTCAAAAGCTTGGCGGCGGCCCCGCTCGGCTTCGACCTGGTCCCGGACCGCCGGTGCCACTTCGGCGGCAAACCGCTCAAGCATGGCCCGGTCGTCGGTGCCGAGGATGAACGTGCTCATGCCCTCGTCGAGGGCGAGCCCGGAGAGGTCCTCGACCCAGTTGGCTGGTGTCCCCTGCAGGAAGCCCGACCCGGTGCCGAAGGCTCCGAAGATGTTGTAGACCCGTTTGACGGCGGCCGGTGACCGACCGGCGGCGAGCGCGGCTTGGTCGATCTGGGCGGACATGGCAGCGAGGGCCGGCGGCTCGGCATACCCCATGCTCGGCACCCACCCGTCGGCGAGCCGGCCAGTGACCCGCAGCATCCGCGGCTTGTAGGCACCGAGCCAGATCGGGATCGGGTGCGCCGGGACCGGGCCACCGTGCAGTCCTTCGACGCTGTAGTGCGATCCGGCGACCCGGACAGTGTCGCCGGCCCAGACCGCTCGGATGATCTCGATCGCCTCCACCAGGGCCTCGACCGCCTCGCCCGGGCTCCGCCGCGGACCACCCGCGGCGACGATCGCGTCCCAGAACCCTCCAGTGCCCAGACCGAGCTCGACCCGCCCGCCGGTCACCAGGTCGAGGGTGGCGGCCGACTTGGCGAGGACCACGGGCGGGCGGAGCGGGAGGTTGGCGACGTTCGGGGACAGGCGGATCGCCGACTTCCGGGCGCCGATGACCGACAGCAGCGTCCATGTGTCCACGAACCGCCCCTGGTAGGGGTGATCCTGGATCGACACGAGGTCCAGCCCGGCAACCTCGGCCCGCTGGGCGAGGTCGAGGGTGCGTTGGAGGTCCTCGGCCTTCGGGCTGGGGAAGAGGCCGAACTCGATCGGCTGTCCGTAGTCGGTCATGACGGCGGGTTCGCCTCCATGCCGTCTGCCGCGGCGACGGCCAGGTGCGCGGACTCACCGGGCCGACTCAGTGGCTGCAGGGTACGGCCGAGGCGGAGCACGTCGGTCGGGACGGCGGGCGTCATGGACCCTCCTCAGGCCGAACATGCTTCTCAGTCGAGCAAACGGCGCCAGTTCGGCATTCATTCCACCCGCGGGGTGCCCGCTGCGGGGTGCACGTCCGAGCAAACTCACAGGAGACACTCAGGTTGCGTTCATGTTGACGGGTCCGGCGCGCGGCAGGGTGTGAGGTGGTGCTCTCGCCACAGGGCGGTGGGCCGATTCGACGGAGGTATTGATGGCAGTGCAGGTAAACCTCTCCAAAGGCCTCGACAAGGCCTACGAGGACAAGAGCGTCAAGGACATCCTGGACGCGCCCCCGTCGGCGCTCGCCGGCCTCACCGAGAAGCACGATGCAACCCTCGCCGACGCGCTGGGCATCAAAACCGTGCGCGACCTCGGGTCCAACAAGTATTTTGCTCTGGCCGGCGTCCTCGTGGCGCTGGAGAACAAGGCAGGCTGACCCCTCACGGCCAGGCGTCGCCCGGCCGGGATCGCCTCGCACCGCGGGGCGGTCCCGGCCGGTGCGGGTCCGGGCCCGACCGCGAACGCATGACCCGGGCGACGACGCGGGCACTGCCGCCCCACACCGCATACGCTGACCGCTTGTGAAATCTCCCCGCCGCGCGGAACTGCGCGTCTGGCTCCTTGACGCGGACCAGGCCGACCCCGGCGGGTATCACGAGGTCGAGCCAGCCGGTTCGCTTCATCGCCAACAAGCTCAACTCGGGGGACGCGGCCGAGTACCAGCAGCAGTCCGACAGGGTGCGAAAGGACAACCACCTCAAGGGCTGGCAGGCCGCCATCTGCCTCGAGGTCGAGATCACCGACCCCAGCGACTTCACCTCACCGGTGCCGGTGCGCGGGGTCAAGGTCGGACGGCAACGAGATCCTTCGGGCGACGGGGACCTCGGTGCCCAACGCGCTCGCCGCCGTGCTGCTCGCCATTCGCGACCAGATGC
>JBDTBX010000230.1:0-2853 GCA_039923915.1 Nostocoides sp.
CTCGGTGAACCGGGAGGAACTCGGTGGAGCCAGGTCAGCCGCCGCCCCCGCAGGCTCGCTGCCCGGATCGTCAGTGACCGGCGCGTCGGGCCACGGTGGCCCTGGGACGGCCGGTGAGATCGGGTTCGTCCCGGACGTCAACCCACTGGCCCGTATGCCGCAGAGCTGCCGGCAGCGTCTCGCCCTGGCTGTCCGCGTGCTCCATGACAAGCACTCCCCCGGGCTTGAGCAGCACCGCGGCTCGGGCGGCGACGGCGAGCGGGATGGCCAGACCGTCGGCACTGCCGCCATAGAGCGCGACCTCGGGATCATGGTCGCGGACCTCGGGATCCACCGGCACCATCCCGGTCGGGATGTACGGCGGGTTGGCCACGACGACGTCGACCAGGCCCTCGAGGTCGGCGAATTCCGTTGTCGCGTCACCGAGTCGGATCTCGACCTCGAGACCGAGGGCATCCCGGTTGGCCACCGCCCAGCCATGGGCCAACGGGTCCAGCTCGACTGCATACACGTCCGCCCCCGGCAGCTCGTCCTTGATCGCGAGCGCAATGGCTCCGGAGCCCGTGCACAGGTCGACGACCACGGGGTGGAGGTGATCGGACGCGCTGGGAGGCGTTCCCTCACCTCCACCGGACGCTGCGATGGCGAGGCCTGCGACCATCTCGGTCTCCGGGCGCGGGACGAAGACGCCGGGGCCCACGCGCAGCTCCACGTGCCGGAAGCCGGCGCGACCAGTCAGGTGCTGCAACGGAACTCGCGCCGCTCGCTCCGCCACGAGATCGGCGTATGCCGCGGGCTCGGGAAGGTCGAGAACCATCGCCTCGCGGACGCCGGGGAGGTCGAGGCCGGCGGCGTGAGCGGCGAGGACGAGGGCGTCGATCTCCGGGCTCGGCACGCCGGCCTCGCGGAGCCGCGCGGTCGCGGACCGGACCGCGGCCGTCAGCCCACCCCTTGAGCCTGCGGACATGGGGGTCATGGTGCCCACCTACGCGGATGCTGCGAGGCGGGCAGCCTCGTCGGCCAAGAGAGCAGAGTGGACGACCGGGTCGAGGTCGCCGTCGAGGACGGCGTCGAGGTTGTAGGACTTGTAACCGGTGCGGTGGTCGCTGATCCGGTTCTCGGGAAAGTTGTAGGTGCGGATCCGCTCGGAGCGGTCGACCGTGCGGACCTGGCTCTTGCGGACCGCGTTGGCCTCGGCGTCGGCTTCGTCCTGCTTGATCTGGTGCAGGCGGGCGCGCAGGACGCGCATGGCCGACTCACGGTTCTGCAGCTGGGACTTCTCGTTCTGGCAGGAGACGACCAAACCCGTTGACAGGTGGGTGATCCGGACCGCGGAGTCGGTCGTGTTGACCGACTGGCCGCCGGGGCCCGACGAACGATAGACGTCGACCCGCAGGTCGTTCGGGTCGATCGTCACCTCGACCTCCTCAACCTCGGGCATCACCCAGACGCCCGCAGCAGAGGTGTGGATCCGACCCTGGCTCTCGGTGACCGGGACCCGCTGGACCCGGTGCACGCCACCCTCATACTTGAGCCGGGCCCACGGTGCCTCGCCCGGCTGGGGGGTGCCCTTGCTCTTGATGGCGACCTGGACATCCTTGTAGCCGCCGAGGTCGGACTCGGTCGCGTCGATGACCTCGGTCTTCCAGCCCCTGCGCTCGGCGTACCGGAGATACATGCGGAGCAGGTCGCCGGCGAACAGCGCCGACTCCTCGCCGCCCTCCCCCGCCTTGACCTCGAGGATGACGTCACGGTCGTCGTCGGGGTCCCTTGGGATGAGCAGGCGGCGCAGCTTTTCGCCGGCAGCCTCGAGGGTTGCTGCCATGGAAGGAATCTCGTCGGCGAAGGAGACGTCCTCGGCGGCCAGTTCCCGTGCAGCCGCCAGGTCCTCCTCCGCTTCATGCCAGGCGGCGTATGCCGCGACGGTCGGAGACAGCGCGGCATACCGCTTGGACACCTCACGGAGCCGGTCGAGGTCGCCGGCGATCGACGGGTGGGCCATCTGGGCCTCCAGGTCGGCATGCTCGGCCAGGAGGGCGACGGCGGACTCGAACACGGAGGACTCCTTCGGAGCGCGGCACACGGAACTGGCGCAAAACGCAATGCGCCGACCGTGACCTGGACAGGTCAGGGTCGGCGCATGCAGGGAAGCTACTTGGCGGCGGCGTCGGCCTTCTTGCCGTAGCGGGCCTCGAACCGGGCCACGCGGCCACCGGTGTCGAGGATCTTCTGCTTGCCCGTGTAGAACGGGTGGCAGCTGCTGCAGACCTCGGCGTGGATCTGGCCGCTCGTGGCCGTGCTGCGCGTGGTGAACGTGTTGCCACAGGTGCAGGTCACCGTGGTCTGGGCGTACTCGGGGTGGATGTCCTTCTTCAACGTCTGCTCCTTGGATCTCATCCGGGTCGGCGGCGCTGTCCGTGTGGGCAGCCAGCCTTGATGCCGTGAACCGGTCCAACGGTCAAGTGTGCCAGAGGTGGCGCACACTCCCCAAACGCCGTCTGCCGCGGGGTCATTCCCGGTGTTGCCTCAGCCGCGCCGCCCGGTCCGGTCCTCAGCAGCCCGCTCCACGGCTGGCCTGCAGCGCCACCGCCACGGGCCAGGCGGCTCGGCCACCACATGCTGTCGCCGAGATCGAGGTTGATCCGGTGTCTGGGTGCCAGACCGCCCGCCAGCGCGTGGCCTACTTGTCCTCCTCGTCGTCCAGCCGGATGTTGCTCGTCGCCTGGACCTGGCTGAGGAACTCGTAGTTGCTCTTGGTCTTGCGGAGCCGGTCGAGGAGCAGCTCGATGCCCTGCTGGGAGTCCAGCGCGGCCAGGACGCGGCGGAGCTTCCACATGATCTTGAGCTCCTCGC
>JBDTBX010000231.1:0-2968 GCA_039923915.1 Nostocoides sp.
GCGGCGCTCGGGGCGAACCCGCTCTGCGTCGTCCTGCCGTGCCACCGGGTCGTCGCCTCCACCGGGGCACTCACGGGGTATGCCGGTGGGCTGGCTGCCAAGGAGTACCTCCTCGACCTGGAGTCACGTCAGTCCTGACTCGGCTCTGGTGCGCGGGCGACGAGAAGTCGAGCGCTGTGCCCTACCAACCCTGCTGGGCCGGCCAGACCGCGTGTCGGCCGGGGCCCGCACCCAGGTCGAGGGCCCGACCCGGTGGCACACGCGATCTCCTTCCCTGTTGACCGCCGTCAGAGCCTGCCACGGATCGGGGTGCGCTCGGTCGGAGCGAGTTCGGGCATCGTCATCTCGGCGCGCAACCCGAGCAGCCGCACCTCGCGGTCGGGTTGCAGCTTGGCCACCAGGACGAGGGCGGCCTCGCGGACCAGCTCGCGGTCGTCGGTGACCGTCGGCAAGGCTCGCGAGAACGTCTTGGTGAAGAACGGCGCGTAGCGCACCTTGAGGGTGAGTCGGATGACCGAGCGCCCCTCTCTCGCAACGTCTTCCATCACCTGGTCGGTCAGCGTCGAGATGGCTTCACGGATCTGCTCCGAGGTCGTCAGGTTCTGCTGGAAGGTCGTCTCCCTGCTGTGCCCGCGGGCCACCCACGGCGTGTCGTCGACCGTTCGCGATCCGAGTCCGCGGCCGAGCTGGCCGTACCACTCGCCCATCCGCGGCCCGAACTCGCCGACGAGCACTGCCAGCTCGGCATCGGCCAGGTCGCGAACGGTGTGGATGTCGTGTCGCGCCAGCCGCCCCGACACCTTCGACCCAACGCCCCACAGGTCGATCGTCGGCCGGTCGCCCATCACCTCGAACCAGTTGTCGCTGGTCAGCCGGTAGATCCCCTTGGGTTTGCCGAACCCGGTGGCGATCTTGGCCCGAACCTTGTTGTCGCCGATCCCGACCGAGCAGTGCAGCCCGGTGGCCTCCAGCACGGTCCCCCGCACGCCCGCGGCGAAGGCCTCCGGGTCGTCCGCATCGACCCCGAGGAACGCCTCGTCCCAGCCGAGGACCTCCACGACGCACCCGAGACTGCGAAGGGCCGCCATCACCTCGACCGATGCGGCGTCGTATGCCGGTCCGTCGACCGGGAGGATCACGGCCTGGGGGCACTTGCGGGCGGCGAGGCGGAGCGGCATACCGGATCCGACGCCGAACTCGCGGGCCTCGTAGGTCGCCGTCGAGACGACGGCTCGCTCGGTGGGGTCGCCCCGGCCCCCGACGATGAGCGGGATGCCCGCGAGCTCGGGGCGTCGCCGGATCTCGACCGCAGCGATGAACTGGTCGAGGTCGACGTGCAACACCCACTGGGCGCGCTCCGCAGGCATGGACCCAGTCTGCCCTCGGGCACTGACGTTCCTTCGTACCTGATGGCTGTCGTATGCCGCTGGGAGACTGGGATGTATGACCAGAGACGTGCAGATCACCTTCGACTGTGCCGACCCCGCCCGGCTGGCAGCGTTCTGGGCCGCGGCCCTCGGTTATGAGGTGCAACCGCCACCTGCCGGCTTCGACTCGTGGGATGCGGCCCTCCAGGCGTGGGGGGTGCCGCGTGACCAGTGGAACTCGCGTTCGGCTCTCCTTCCCGTGGAGGGCAGTGGTCCGCGAGTGTTCTTCCAGCGGGTGCCCGAGGGCAAGACCGTCAAGAACCGGGTTCACCTCGACGTGCGCGCAGCTCCTGGCCTCGAAGGCGGCGACCGGATGGGGGTCCTCGAGACCGAGGCCACCCGACTGGAATCCTTCGGCGCGACGCGGGCCTACCGGGTCGGGCCCAACCGGGCGGCGATGGAGGCCGGCTTCATCACCATGCACGACCCCGAGGGCAACGAGTTCTGCCTCGACTGACAGGCCCTCTATGCGCCAACCACATTCTCGCCAAAGAGAATTGGTCCGCTGTCGCCCTTGCGCGTCATTCAGACATGTGTTCTAATTCAGGGATGGAGGAGATCCGGAGCAGCACACCGCCGCCGACGTTGACAACGTCGCCCGCGGCGCGGGTCCGCGCCTTCCTGACCGAGCTGGTCGGGGTCGACGGGTCGGACTGCTCGGACGCCGACCGGTTGGCGACGGTGACCGCGTTGGAGGAACTCAAGGGCGCCTGTGGAGCCGCTCAGGCCCGGGTCACGGTGGCCTTCGACGACTCCCATCGGGCCGCCCACGACCGGGACGACTCGGCAGTGCACGACGCGGCCAAGCGCTCCGGGTCGCACGCGGCGGGCAGCGCACCAGAAGGCGACGGCGGTCTCGAGGACGGCGGCCGTGGTGATGGGGTTGGGGTGTCGCCGTCGCGGCGTCGGGCGGGGCGTGGGGTGGCCGAGATGGTGGCGTTGGCCCGCCGGGAGTCCCCCACGCGCGGGGACCAGCATCTGGGGTTGGCCAAGGCGTTGGTCCGCGAGATGCCGGCCCTGCACGGACTGCTGACCCACGGCCGGGTCAGCGAGTGGGTCGCGACCAAAGTGGTGCAGAGCACCGCCACCCTGAGCCGGGACGACCGGCTCGAGGCCGACGCCCGCCTGGCGCCGGTGCTGCCCCAACTGGGTCCCAAGGGTGCCGGCGCGGCCGCCCGGCGGGTGGCCGCCGAGTTGGACGCGGCCAGTGTGGTCAAGCGGATGGGGGCCGCGGCGAGGTCGCGGCGGGTCACGCTCCGGCCGGCGCCGGACGGGATGGCGTACCTGACGATCCTGGCCCCGCTGGCCGAGGCAGTGGGCGCGTTCGCGGCGTTGGGTCGGGATGCGGACGCGGTGATCGGTGGTCACGGCTGCCAGCCGCCGGCGGGCCGGTCGCGGGGGCAGGTGATCTCGGATCTGGCGATCCAACGTCTGGGCGGACTCGCCTTCGGGCAGGTCCAACCGGTCGAGATCCAGTTGGTGATGACCGACACCACCCTCTTCGGTGAGGACAGCAACTCCCGCGGTCGCGACTCCCGCCA
>JBDTBX010000232.1:0-5106 GCA_039923915.1 Nostocoides sp.
GAGAACGACGTCGTCCAGCTCGACGAGGAGCGCAAGGCCAGCATGGTGAGCAACCTGATGGTCGTCCTCTGCGGCGACCAACCGGCCACCCCCATCGTGAACGCCGGTTCGCTCTACTCGTGAGCGAGCGCAAGCACGTCCTGCTCCGCATCGACCCGGCAGTGCACGACGCACTCGTCCGCTGGGCCGACGACGAGCTGCGCAGCGTCAACGCCCAGGTCGAGATTTTGCTGCGCCGGTCCCTGACCGAGGCAGGTCGGATGCCGCGTGCAGCCGGGCTGCTCCCGCGACGCGGTCGCCCGCAGGTCACCGACGACTGATCGCGGGGCGACCGACCGGCACAACCGACACTTTCCGCGGATACACGGTGGGGACCTCTGTATCCGTGGCATTTCTCGGGTGACCCGATAAACGCCAGGTCGGGCAGCGGGTGGGGGAAACCGTCGGTTGGTGCGCTCGGTGGGGGCCGGGGCCCTAGGGTCGGACCCGTGAACATCATCTTCGTGGAACCGACGTTCCCGGGGAACCAGCGGCGGTTCGCGCTGGCCCTGGCATCGGTGGGCGCCAACGTGATCGGACTCGGCGAGGGGGAGGAGTGGGCGCTCGACGACGAGCTGAGATCGGCGCTGACCGGCTACTACAAGGTCGGCTCGGTGACCAACGTCCAGGAGATGACCGACGCCGTCACCTTCGTCCAGTCCAGGGTCTGGGTGGACCGGCTCGAGGCCACCGTGGAGGCCCACACGATGCCCGCGGCCCAGGTCCGGGAGGCGACCGGCATACCGGGCACGTCGGTCCGGGCCACCTGGCTGTGCCGCGACAAACCCTCGATGAAGGAGGCGCTGCGCGCAGCGGGGGTTCCGACCGCCGCCTCGACCGCGGCCGACACCGCCGAGCAGATCTGGGCGTTCGCCGCCGAGGTCGGCTATCCGCTCATCCTCAAGCCGCGGGCCGGCGCCGGCGCGAAGGACACGATGCGGGTCGACAACGACCACGACCTGGCCCACGCGATCACGATGTTCGGCGTGGGCGGCGCGAGCGGCGCGACCTCGATCGCCGTCGAGGAGTTCGTCGAGGGCCACGAGGGCTTCTACGACACGATCGCCAAGGACAACCGGGTCGTCCACGACTGGACCACGCACTACTACCCCAACGTGCTGGAGGCGATGCGCCATCGCTCGGTCTCACCCCTGTTCATCACGACCAACCGGATCGCCCACTCGGACTTCTACACCGAGGTCGCCCAGCTCGGGCAGCGGGTCATCGAGGCGCTCGACATCGGCACGTCGGCCACCCACATGGAGTGGTTCCAAGGCCCCAAGGGCCTGAAGTTCTCCGAGATCGGCTGCCGCCCGCCTGGCGTCGGCGCGTGGGACCTGTACTCGGCGAGCAACGACGTCGACGTCTACCGCGAGTGGGCCAACGTGATCGTCCACGGCGTCCCCGAGCGGCCGATGACCCGGCCCTACTCCGCGGGGATCGTCGCCCTGCGCCCCGACCGCGACGGCGTCATCACCGGCTACTCCGGCGTCGATGACATCCGGGCACAGCACGGCGAGTGGATCCTGGACGCCCACTTCCCCCCGGAGGGGCACCACACCCAACCCGTCGAGGCCGGCTACATGGCCAACGCCTATGTCCGGATGCGGCACCCCGACTACGACGTGCTGCGCGCGATGCTCGACGATGTGGGTCGTACGATCTCGGTTCATGCCGGCTGAGGAGTCCCACCCCGCCTCGACCAGCCCCAGGACCCTCCTGCTCGGGCCGCAACGGTTCAAGCAGACCGCGACCACCGCGCTGCGCTCGCTGGCGACCGACGGCCCGGTCGCGACGATCAACGCCGGCTGGGAGGAGCGCGAGGACGAGGTCGGCGAGCTCGACCTCGCCCTCGACGGCCGCGCCCACCACCTGCGGCTCTACCACCGGATGCTCGACGTGCTGGAGAAGGACCCCCCGTTCGCCGCGGCCGCGCTCGCCTTCCGGGACCGGCACGACGAACTCCTCTCGCTCTACCGGTTGCGGCTGCAGTACGCCCTCGACGGCGCGTATGCCGTGCAGCGGCGCCGCGCGGACCCGGGCGACACGGCATACGGCGCCCTCGACGACGCGATCGAGGTGGTCCGGCACGTCGACGCCTGGTACCTCGCCCAGCTGGCGTCGCTCTATGAGGATGCCGACCTGGTCGACCGAGCCGTGGTGAGCGACGTGATCGGCTGGCACCGGGGCGAGATCGCTGCCGCCCTGGCCACCGCAGCCGCCCTCGTCCTGCCGGGGGGTGACATCCGCAGCCTGTTGCGGACCCTGCGCCTCTTCCAGATCGACATCCCGGCCCAGCTGCCCGTCATGGCCTGGTCGGCCGGCGCGATGGCGCTCACCGACGAGGTCGTCCTCTTCCACGACCAGGGACCGCAAGGAGCCAGTGAGTCCGAGCTCTACGACCGCGGCCTCGCACGGGTCAGCGGTGTCGTCGCCCTGCCGCACGCCCGGAGCCGGCTCCGGCTCGAGGAGCGGGGGCGGTCGGCGATCCTCGCGCGACGGTTCGGCGACCGCCACTGCCTGCTCCTCGACGAGGGCGCGGTCCTCGAGGTCTCGCAGGGCGGCGCCCTGCCCCGGGGGTCGCGCGTGCTCGGACTCGACGGCGCCATCCACGAGCTGAGGCGCGCATGATGACGGGCCGGCTGGCGATCAACCGCCTTCGGGACCGGGAGCCGCTCGACGACGGCCTGATCGACCGCTTCGTGGACCGCTTCGGCTCGCCGATCATCGAGGGCGAGCGGGCGACCTTCCTCTTTCGCGGCGACGCCGACGCGGTGTCGGTGCGGCACCGGGTCGTCGGGCTGCCGGACCCCCTGGTCATGCGCCGGATCCCGGACACCGACCTGTGGGCCGCCACGACCGACCTACCCGAGGGATCCCGCGTCGAGTACCAGATCGAGACCCGCCGCAGTGATCACTACGAGCGCTTCAACGACCCGCTCAACCCGCGCGTGGCCCACTCGCCCCTCGGCTCCAGCTCGGTCTGCGCGGCGACGGGGTATGCCGTGCCGGACTGGGTCCACCACGACCCGAAGGCCCGACCGGGACAGCTGCTCGAGGAGTCGATGCGGTCCAAGGCGCTGCGCCGTGACCAGCCGTACTGGCTCTACCTTCCGGCCCGCTACAGCGCCGCCCAGCGCTACCCGCTCCTCGTCGTCCACGACGGTGGTGACTACCTCCAGTACGCCGCCATGAAGACCGTCCTGGACAACCTCATCCACCGACTCGACGTCGCGCCGCTGGTGGCGGTGTTCCTCCCGCCGCGGGACCGGCTCCGTGAGTACCCCAACCACGCCCCCCACGCGCGCTTCGTCTCCCGGGAGCTGGTCCCCGCCCTGACCGAACGGCTGCCGCTCATCGCGGCGGCGGAGGGCCGCTGCCTCATGGGTTCGAGCTTCGGGGGGATCGCCGCGCTGTCGACCGCCGTCCGTTACCCGGGCTTCTACGGCTCACTCCTGCTCCAGTCGGCGTCCCTCGTCTTCACCGACATCGGTCTGGGTCACGGCGGCGGCCCGGCCTTCGACCCGGTCGTCAAGTTCGTCAACCGCTACCGGACCCGCCCGACGCGGGTCGTGGACCGGATCTTCATGAGCTGCGGGACCTACGAGCCGCTCATCACCCCGAACCGGTCGATGGTCCCCGTCTTTCGCGAGGCCGGCATGACGGTCCGGTACGTCGAGGCCCGCGACGGCCACAACTGGGAGGACTGGCGCGACCGGCTCCGCGACGCGCTGTCCTGGGTCTATCCGGGGCCACAGAAGTTCGTGTACGAGTAGTCCCACCCCACCGTCACACACCCTCAGAAAGCCTCAGGAAGGATGCGCCATGAAGGTCACTGAGCGCTGGCACTCACCCCGGATGGACCGCGACATCACCATGGTCCGCTGGGGCCACTACGGGGTGCCCGTCCTGCTCTTCCCGACGGCCGGCGGCGACGCCGAGGAGGTCGAGCGGCACAAGCTGATCCGCTTCATCCAACCGCTCGTCGACGCGGGCCGGATCAAGGTCTACTCGTGCGACAGCGCCGCCGGGAAGGCGATGCAGGCCGACGAGGGCTCCACCGAGTACCGGATGTGGCTCTTCAACGCCTACCAGCAGGCGATCGCCGCCGAGGTCGTGCCCGCCATCGCTGAGGACTCCTCCGGGTCGCAGCCGATCATCGCGGCCGGTGCCTCGATCGGCGCCTTCAACGCCCTTGCCGTCACCTGCCGCTTCCCACACCTCTTCGACGCGGCGATCTGCATGAGCGGGACCTACGACATCAGCCGGTTCATCGGCGGCCCCTTCACCGACGACCTGTACTTCGCCTCGCCCCTGCAGTTCCTGCCGGGTCTGGAAGGCGCGGCCCTCGACAGGCTCCGGCAGGCGAGCATCGTGCTGGCCTCGGGGTCCGGGGACTGGGAGAACGTCGGTGAGTCCTGGAACGCCGCCAACGCCCTGGGTGCCAAGGGCGTCCCGAACCGGGTCGACGACTGGGGCCCCGGCTACAAGCACGACTGGCCGACGTGGTGGGAGATGCTGCCCCTGTACCTCGACCAACTGGTTCCGTGACACGGTCCCTCGACGACGCGCTCGTCGCAGCGATCACGGCTGCGGTCGATTCCCGTATGCCGGCCGCCCGGGTCGACCTGGCCCGTCTCGTCTCCCACCGTTCGGTGGCGAACGCGGCGATCGAGCCGGCGAGCGAGTGCCGGGCCGCGGCCGATGACGTGGCCGACATGGTCCGGCGGGTGGGGATCGAGCAGGTCGAGGCGATCGAGACGCCGGACGGCTCGGTTGCCGTCATCGGCCGGTCGGCCGGACCAGCAGGCGGTCCGACCGTGCTCTTCTACACGCACCACGATGTCGTGCCGGCCGGCGACCCGGCGGCCTGGGACAGTCCGCCGTGGGAGCTCAGCGAGCGCGAGGGCCGTTGGTACGCAAGGGGATCCGCCGACTGCAAGGGCAACTTCGTCGCGACCATGACCGCGCTCGGGGCGGTTCGTGAGGTGCTCGGCGACTGGCCGGTCGAGGTGAAGGTCGTCGTCGAGGGCTCGGAGGAGCAGAGCAGCGGGGGGATGGAGAAGC
>JBDTBX010000233.1:0-6406 GCA_039923915.1 Nostocoides sp.
ACGCGGTGCTCGAGAACGACGGCTCGCGGCGGGTGCGCGAGATCGCGGCTGTGCCCGGCCGGATCGAGGGCGATGTCGTGGAGATCGCCGACCTGTTCGTCACCACGGGCGAACGCCTCGTGCGCGGCAACGGCTACCCGCCCCACGAGGACCGCTTCCGCCGCTTCGGCTACGACCTGGCGGCCCTGCTCGCGGGGGGCGACGAGTGATCGGGCTGCTTCTCGGGCTGGGCCTCGGCTCCGGACTGTTCCTGGTCTGGTGGTCCTGCTGGGAGCCCACGTCCTCGATCCGCGGCGGTGATCGCCGACCGGCCGTCATCCGACGGGTGGCCGACGACCTGGCGCAGGCGGGTTACGAGTCGATGTCGCCGCGCACCCTGCTCGGCGCCTGTGGAGCGGCGCTTGTCCTGGTCTTCCTCATTGCCTTCGCGATCTCAGCGGTCCCGATGATCGCCCTCTGCTTCGCCGTGATGGCCGCCTGGTCGCCGATCGCGCTGGTCAGGATGCGGGCCCGCAAGCGGCGCGGACGACTCCGCGACCTGTGGCCCGACGTCGTCGACAACGTCACGTCCGCGGTCCGGGCCGGCATGGCTCTGCCGGAGGCGCTGGCCCAGCTCGCGATCCGCGGCCCCGAGGAGCTGCGCCCCGCGTTTGCCTCCTTCGCCCACGACTACCGCACGACCGGCCGGTTCAACGACTGCCTCAACCTGCTCAAGCTCCGCCTCGGTGATCCTGTCGGCGACCGCCTCGTCGAGTCGCTGCGGATCGCCCGGGAGGTGGGCGGCTCCGACCTCGGGCAGCTCCTGCGCACGCTGTCCACGTTCCTGCGCGAGGACGCCCGGACCCGCGCCGAGCTCGAGGCGCGCCAGTCCTGGACCGTCAACGCCGCCAAGTTGGCGGTTGCGGCGCCCTGGGTCGTCCTGGCGATGCTGTCGACGCGCCCGGAGTCGGTGACCGCCTACTCCAGCCGTCTGGGCGGCGTCATCCTGCTCGTCGGGGCCGGCCTGACCGTCGTCGCCTACCGAGCCATGATGCGCCTCGGTCGGCTGCCGCTCGAGGAGCGGGTGCTCCGATGACGGCCTTCTCCCGCAGCGGCGCCCTGCTCGGCTTCCTCGCGGGGCTGGGTCTGCTGCTCGCGTATGCCGGGCTGCCGGCTCGGCGGAGGCCCGGGCTCATCGGCCGGCTCGAGCCGTACCTTCGAGACACCCCACGACCGTCGCGGCTGCTGGCTGGACCCACCCTGACGCGCGGTGTCCTGGGCACCCTGCTCGCGCCGGTCGCCAACGATCTGTCGGCGCTCGTCGAGCGGCTGCTCGGGGGTGCGCCCTCGGTCAGGCGTCGGTTGCTGCGGGCCGGCCTGGCGCCCGACGTCGACAAGTTCCGGGCCGAGCAGGTGCTCTGGGCCGTGCCCGGGGGAGCGGGCGGCGCCTTCCTCGGAGTGCTCACCGGGCTGGCCAAGGGCTCGGTCTTCCCAGCCGTCATGTTGACGGTCATCGGGGTGGGCACCGGCCTCGTCGCCAAGGACCACTACCTGAGCCAGCTGGCCAACCGGCGAGAGCAGCGGATGCTGTCCGAGTTCCCCACCATCGCCGAGCTGCTCGCCCTGGCCGTGGCTGCCGGTGAAGGCGCGGTCGGTGCCCTCGAACGGGTGACCCGGCTCTCGCGCGGTGAACTGTCCGGCGAACTGGCCCGCTGTCTGGCCGACGCTCGAGCCGGAGCCAACCTGCCCACGGCTCTCCAGGGTCTTGCCGACCGCACCGGACTGGTCAGCCTGGCCCGGTTCGTCGACGGGATCGTGGTGGCTGTCGAACGTGGCTCACCCCTTGCTGAGGTGCTCCGTGCCCAGGCCCAGGACGTCCGCGAGGACGGCCGGCGCCAGCTCATGGAGGCGGGCGGCCGCAAGGAGATCACGATGATGATCCCGGTCGTCTTTCTCATCCTCCCGGTCACCGTCCTGTTTGCCGTCTTCCCGGGGTTCGCCTTCCTCCAGTTTTCGCTCTGACCCGTTCCACGTGACCTGGGGGTCACGCCAACCGAAAGGAAACGACCATGACCGACTCCCTGATGCGGATCGCCGTCCGCAGCCAGCTGGCCGCCCGGCGCGCCGTGGGGCCACGCACCGCGCGGGCCGACGACGAACGCGGTGATGTGCCCGGCTGGGTGCTCGTCACGCTCATGACGGCCGGCCTCGTCACGGCGCTCTGGACGCTGGCGAGCGGCCAGCTCCAGACCCTGTTCACCCGTGCGCTCAATTCCGTCACCGGCCCCTGAGCAGGTGACGGCCCGGTCGCCCCGGGCCGAGGGCGGCGCCGCGATCGTCGACTTCGCTCTCGTCTCGGGGCTGCTGTCGCTGCTGTTCGTCGCGGTCCTCCAGGTCGGCCTGGCCCTGTACGTCCGCAACACGCTGACCTTCTGTGCCGCTGAGGGCGCTCGCGCCGGCGCCCGGTCCGGCGCCACGCCCGGCGATGCCGTCGCGAGGACCGAGCGGCTCATCGCCACGTCGGTCTCGGCTGCCTACGCGCAAGGGGTCACGGCCGACGTCGAGACCGTCGACGGGGTGCGCGTGGTCGCCGTCCACGTCACCGCGCCACTGCCGGTCATCGCCTTCTTCGGGCCGGCCCGCGGCGTCAACGTCACCGGGCGCGCGTTCGAGGAGGACCAGTGAGCGGGCCGGCCCGAGACGAATCGGGCTCCGCGGTGGTCGAATTCATCGTGCTGGCGGTCCTCCTGCTCATTCCCCTCATCTACCTGGTGATGTTCATGGGGCGGCTGCAAGCCGGGACGTATGCCGTCAGTGTTGCTGCCCGCGAATCCGGCCGTGCCTACGTGAGTTCGCCCAGGGCCGGTGACGCGCCGGGGCGCGCACAGGCGGCGGCCAGCCTGGCCTTCGCCGACCAGGGGTTCGCCGATGGCGGTACCGTCACGATCGCCTGCGACGGCAGCCCGTGCCTGCGCCCGGAGGGCCGGATCGCGTCCACCGCGCGAGTCGTCGTGCCGCTGCCGCTCGTCCCCGCCTTCGCGCGGAGCGTCATCCCGCTCGAGGTCCCGGTGAGCGCAACCCACGTGTCGACCGTGGACCGGTTCGGGGGTACGCCGTGAACCGCCGAGGAGTGCCCGCTGGTCGCGGTGAGGCGGGGACGATCACGCCGCTCATCCTGGGCTTCGTGGTCATCCTCATCTCGCTCATCGTGGGCGGCATCGCCGTGACGAGTGCCCAGGTGGCGCGGATGCAGCTCTACGACGTGTCGGACGCCGCCGCCCTGGACGCGGCCGACGCTATCGACGGGGGCGCCTACACCCGCGGCGTCGGCGACGCGGTGCCGATCGCCAGCCGCACGGTGGCCGAGACGGCCGTGGCATACGTGGCCGGATCGGCGAGGCCGCACGCGATGCTCTCGTGGACCCTCCTGCCGGGGACCGGCTCACCGGACGGGCGGACCGCGGTGGTCCGGATGAGCTGTGTGGCACGTCTGCCCCTGGTCGGTGGCCTGATTTCCGCCCTCGGCGGCTCGGTCACCATCCACGCCGAGTCGCGGGCCAGAGCCGGGCTCGATCCGCTCCCGTGACGAGGCACAGGCAGGCACCTGGCCCCTCCGAGAGCGACCGGCGATCCGCCGCGCACCGACCGACCCAACCGGTGCAGACTCGACGCATGAACGTGACGCGCCCTGGCAGCGCTCCGACCTCCACCGCGGCGCGCGCCTGGCACATCGCCACCGCCGCCGTGACGTGGTTCGCCCTGGTCTTCCAACTCGTCCTCATCATCCGAGGTGGGCACGTCCTCGAGGAGACGGTGGTGCCGCCCCTCGGGACCCGGCTGGCTCGCTACATCTCCTACTTCACGATTCTCACCAACCTGCTCGTGGCCATCACCGCCACCCCGCTGGCGCTCGGCCGGCCGACGTCCAGCCGGTTGTGGCGGGTGCTGCGGCTGGACGCCATCGTCGGGATCGCCGTCACCGGGCTCGTGCACTGGTTCTTCCTGCGGCCGCTGCTCGACCTGCACGGCGCCGACTGGGCCGCCGACAAGCTCCTGCACGTCGTCGTCCCGCTCGTGGCGATCGTGGGCTGGTTCGCCTTCGGGCCGCGCGGGCGGGTCGACGGCTCGCTGCTCCTGCCGTCACTCATCTATCCCATCGGGTGGCTCGGCCTGACCCTGCTGCGCGGCGGCATCACCGGCTGGTACCCCTACCCGTTCCTTGACGTCGGCCTCCACGGCTACCCGACGGTGCTCGTCAACTGCCTGCTCGTCGCCCTGCTGCTCCTGGCCCTGTCGGCGGCTGCCGTCGCCCTCGACCGGCGGCTCCCGGGCCCGCGACAGACCCGGACCTAAAGCACCGAGCCGTATGCCGGTGGAGGTGTCCGGACGCGGCGGAGCGCGCCCGAACACCGCCACCCAGGCGAAGGCTAGGCTCGACCTTCGTGGCTGCCGTCGACTTCACCCAGGAAATCAAGGACCTTCGCGCGACGATGACGACCGTGCGCGAGGTCACCGACCTGACGACACTCAAGGCGAGGATCGACGACCTCGAGGCCCGGGCCAGCGTGCCCGACCTGTGGGACGACCCCGACAAGGCCCAGGTGGTCACCTCCGCGTTGTCCCGTTCCAAGACCGACTACGACCGCGTCGTCGACATGGACGCGCGGATCGACGACCTGGAGGCCCTCGTCGAGATGGGCACCGAGGACGGCGGCGACGCCGCGACGATGGCTGAGGCCGAGGCCGAGCTGGCCTCGGTCAGGAAGTCGGTCGGTGACCTCGAGATCCGCACGCTGTTGTCCGGTGAGTTCGACCAGCGCGAGGCCGTCGTCACGATCCGCTCCGGCGCTGGGGGCGTCGACGCCGCCGACTTCGCCGAGATGCTCATGCGGATGTACCTGCGCTGGGCCGAGCGGCACGGCTACCCGACCAAGGTCATGGACACGTCCTATGCCGAGGAGGCGGGCCTGAAGTCCGCCACCTTCGAGGTCAACGTGCCCTACGCCTTCGGCCACCTCAACGTCGAGGGCGGCACGCACCGCCTCGTGCGGATCAGCCCGTTCGACAACCAGGGCCGTCGGCAGACGTCGTTCGCCGCCGTCGAGGTCATCCCGCTCATCGAGCAGACCGACTCGATCGAGATCCCCGAGAACGAGATCAAGGTCGACGTCTTCCGCTCCAGCGGGCCGGGCGGGCAGTCCGTCAACACGACCGACTCGGCCGTGCGGATGACCCACATTCCGACCGGCATCGTCGTGTCGATGCAGAACGAGAAGTCCCAGATCCAGAACCGGGCCGCCGCCCTGCGCGTGCTGTCCTCGCGCCTGCTCCTCATGAAGAAGGCCGAGGAGGCCGCCACCCGCAAGGAGATGGCCGGCGACGTCAAGGCCAGCTGGGGCGACCAGATGCGCTCCTACGTGCTCAACCCCTACCAGATGGTCAAGGACCTGCGGACGGACTTCGAGACCGGCAACCCCACGGCGGTCTTCGACGGCGACATCGACGGGTTCCTCGAGGCCGGCATCCGCTGGCAGATCGCCCAGAAGAAGGCTGCCGCCGCGCACTGACGCGCCGGGGTTGGCGGTCGGTCAGAGCGAGCCGGCCGGGCTCCGACGAGCCGGATCGGCCGCGCCTGACCGGCATACGCAGGACGTCCGCCTAGGGTGGTGGCCGTCCGGGGCCGACCCGGATGCCTGCCCTGTCCCCAAGCCGTGAGGCCCTCGAGCGCGCATGATCCGCTTCGACCACGTCACCAAGAACTATCCGCGATCAACCCGTCCGGCCCTCAGCGACGTGTCGGTCAACATCGACCGCGGTGAGTTCGTCTTCATCGTCGGGCCGTCCGGTTCGGGCAAGTCGACCATGCTGCGACTCGCCCTGCGCGAGGAGCAGGCCACGAGTGGCGCCGTCCTCGTCGCCGGCCAGAACCTCGGCGAGCTGGCGATGCGCAAGGTGCCGCGGCTGCGACGGGAGATCGGAACGGTCTTTCAGGACTTCCGGTTGCTCACCAACAAGACGGTGACCCAGAACGTCGCCTTCGCCCTGCAGGTGCTCGGCAGGTCCAGCCACTACATCAAGCAGGTCGTCCCCGAGACCCTGGAACTGGTCGGCCTGGACGGCAAGGGCAAACGGATGCCGCACGAGCTCTCCGGTGGTGAGCAGCAGCGCGTGGCCATCGCCCGTGCCGTGGTCAACCACCCCTCGATCCTGCTCTGCGACGAGCCGACCGGAAACCTCGACCCGGCGATCTCGCTCGATATCGTCCACCTCCTCGACCGGATCAACCGGACGGGCACGACCATCGTCATGGCGACCCACGACGACGACATCGTCAACGACATGCGTTGCCGCGTGGTCGAGCTCGCCGACGGGGTCGTCGTCCGCGACGAGGCCGAGGGCTCCTACGACCCGTCCGACGGGCGTCACA
>JBDTBX010000234.1:0-7690 GCA_039923915.1 Nostocoides sp.
GGGTAGGGCTCGACGTCGGGGGCACCACCGGGAACGGTCTGCTCGCCGGGGTAGAGCGCCCTGGGAAACATCGAGACCCACGACACGAGGACGACGTCGTGGCCGGCGTCGGCGAGCTCGTGGGCCAGGGTCGTCGTGTGGGCGGCCACCCCGCCCTTGGCCGGGTGCGACGGGCCGATGACCGCGATCCGGAGCGCTGCGGGGTTCTCCGTCGTCACACGGGGTCCCCGCGACGTTCGGTGGCGTGGGTCCCACGCTCTGCGTGGGAGCGGAGCGGGGTGGGTCCCACGCTCTGCGTGGGAGCCGACCGTTGTGGGGTGTTCACACGCCGTCCCGGGATCTCACGACGAGGTCCGAGAGGAGGGCAAGGGTCCCGATCATGATGCCCGTGACGAGGAGGAGCACGGTGTTGGCGGTGAAGTAGAACGGGTGCCGCACCATGTCGACAACGGCCTTGACGACGCCGATCGCCAGTAGCCACAAAGCAATTGGCATGAGGACCTTGAGCGGGTCGAAGTACATGACCATGCGCAGGACCTGCAGGATGTAGCGGTAGGCGTCGCGGACGAAGTGGAACTTGCTCTCACCGGCACGCTTGGCATACGACGTCTGGACGTACTTGATGTCGTGCTGGTTGGACAGGAACGCGATGGTGATCGTCGTGACGCAGGAGAAGCCCGCCGGGAGCAGCCGCAGGTAGGGCAGCGACACCTCACGACGGAACGCGCGCAGGCCCGAGTTGAGGTCGGGGATCTTCTGGTTGGTGAGGTGCTCGGCAATCTTGCGGATGAACCACTTGGCCGGCACCCGGGCCCACTTGTGGGTGCCCTCCTCGGTGGTCCGCGCCCCGACGACCTGGTCATAGCTCGGGTCGTCGTGCAGGATCCGGACGAGCTCGGGGATCCGCTCGTTCTCATAGGTCATGTCGGCGTCGGTCCACACGACGATCTCGCCGCGCGACTGCTGGGTGCCGATCCGCCGGGCCGTGCCCGAGCCGCCGTTGCGGCGGAACGGCAGCAGCCGGATGTTGGCGTAGCGGCGCTGGGCGTCTCGGAGCACCTCCAGGGTGTCGTCGGTCGAGGCGTCGTCGATGCAGAGCAGCTCGTAGGTGAACTCGCTGGCGTTCATCGCCACGGTGATCCGGTCGATCTCGCGCAGGACGTGGGCGCCTTCGTTGAAGCAGGGCAGCACGATCGTCACGTAGGGCGCCGGGCCGAGACTGTCGCCCTCGATCGGGTATGCCGCGGGCTCGGGTCGGGCGGTCGTCCCGCCCTCGCGTCGGGCCGGATCGGCCGGCCCACCGGCCAGCTGTCCGGTCCGCACGGCGACCGGCTCGGTGTGCGGCGCGCCAGCAGGCGCCGTCGGCGGCGCTGATCCGGCCGGCGGGGCAGGGGCTGAGAAGTCGGTCATCGCGTGCGAGCCTACCCGCGCGCCAGGCCCCGGTTTGGCCGCCCGCAACCGACGTGCCACGGTTGACCCGTGGACACGAGCGCCGTGCTGGACCTGCTCAAGGAGGTGGCGGCGTCGGTCATCACCCCCCGGTTCCGCTCACTCGCCGACGGGGAGGTCATGGAGAAGACGCCGGGCGACCTCGTCACCGTGGCCGACCACGAGGCCGAGGACCTCATCACGGCCGCCCTCAACGCGGCATACCCCCTCGCGGTCGTCCTCGGCGAGGAGGCGTATGCCGCGGACCACGGGCTGTGGGACCGCTATCTCGCCGCCGACCACGCCTTCACCGTGGACCCGATCGACGGGACGAAGAACTTCGTCCACGGTTCCCCCGACCACGCCGTCATGGTGGCCGAGACGCGCGGGGGCGCGACCGTCCGGGCCTGGATCTGGCAGCCCGAGCGCGGGGTGTCCTGGGTTGCCGAGCGGGGTGGCGGCACCTGGCGGGACGAGGGGTCGGGCAGCGAGCCGATCCGGCGCGCCCCGCTCGAGGACGGCGTCCCGCCGCGCGGCGCCACGTCGATCTGGGCGCTGCGCGGCGAGCCGCTCGGGGACCTGCCCGCGCCGGGAGCCTCGTGGCACTGTTGCGGTGTCGACTACCCGAAGCTGATCGAGGGCGCCACCGACTACGTCATCTACTCACACAGCCACGCGTGGGACCACGCCCCGGGCGCCCTGCTGCTCCGCGAGGCGGGCGGGGAGATCGGCTTCGCCGACGGCACGGCATACGACCCCCGCACCCGGACCCCGCGGCTGGTCGCGGCCGCAGACGCCGGGACCCTGCACGCCGTCCGCCGCCGTCTCCCGACCTGAGCAGCCGCGGGCCGTCAGGAGGCGGCGGGGGCGGCGGGGGCGGCAGGGGTGGCCAGCCAGACGTCGACGGGGAGGGCGACCAAGGCGTTGGGGCGGCGGGTCAGCAGGCGCTCGTCCTCGTGCACGGTCACTGTCGAGACCTGTCGAATCCCTTGTGCACCAAGGGTTTTCAGGACATCGTCGCTATCGGCAGCAAGGAGGACGAGGCGCCCGCCATGAGCTGCGACAGCGGCCGCGACGGCACTCACCGTGGCCGCGAAGGCGGTGTTCTTGCGCAGCGTTGTCGTCGTCGACAGTGCCGGTATGCCGCACTCGCCGCGGACCACCTGGGGCCATTCGTTGGCGGCGCGTCCGTCGACGGCGAGGACGACGTCACCCGGCTCGAGGGCGGCACAGACGTCGGTGACCGCACTGGCCGAGCCGGCCTCCACCCGTTCGCCACGGTGCGGCCAGGTCGCGAGCGTCGTAGGGATCGCGAGGCCGAGGACGACCACGAGAGCGACGCCCCGCCCGGCCCAGGCACCCCACCGGTCACAGACCCAGCGCAACAGCCACCCGGCCGCGGCGACGACGAGCACGACGACGAAGACCAGGGCGATGAGCAACCGACGATCGGCCCACGGGTGGTCCGGGGTGATGCCCGGCCGGTAGAGGGTCAGGACCGTCGATCCGGCCGCCACCAGGAGCGGGCCCGACCACGCGGGGAGCGCGCGGCCGGCCGTCCACGTCACGGCGATGGCCCGGACGAGCACAGCGAGCGCGACGAGCGCGACGACCAGGGCGGGCCAGCCGATCCACCAGGCGAGCCACCCGACGGTGTGCTCGGCGTAGGTCCGACCGCCGTCGACGGGCAGACCCTGCCGGAGCTGCAACCCGGCGACGAAGCGGGCGCCCGGGTCGTTGGGGTCCTGCCGCACGGTCTGCCACCCGGGCCGGCTGGCGAGGAGGACGCCGACGAGCACCGTCCCGACGGCCGCTCTCGCCGGCAGGACCCGCACCACCGGCGTCGGCAGGCCCACACCACGGCGGGAGAGGGCGACGACGGCGACGGCGCCGACCCCAACGACCAGCGCACCCGCGACGAGCGGCACCAAGGACGCGGCGATGTCGCCGACATACCGATAGCTCAGCCAGAGTGCGGCGAGCAGCCCGTAGGCCGTGCTCCCCCAGGCCCAGCGCAGCATTGGCCCGGCGAACGCCCGCCGCTGGACGAGGGCCAGCGCTCCGACGACGGTGAGCAGGACCGTCTCGCGCAGGGCGTCGGCTCGTAGCAGCATGGTGGCGCCGACGAGCAGACCCGCGACGGCGCCGGCCCACCCGGCGACCGCACCCTCACGCGACTCGGCGGCGGCCGCGGCGGCAAGGGTGAGCAGGGCGCCGACGAGGGCCAGGTCGGCCAGGGACTCGGACAGCGTCGACCGGCCGGTGTGGACGACGGGGAAGACGAGGGCGGTCACGGCGGCGGCGACCGGGCCCCAACGGGGGCCGACCACCCGGCAGACGAGCACACCCAGACCCAGCAGCATGAGCCCGGTGAGCAGGGCCGGGACGAGGAGGGCGCCGGTGACCCCGCCGATCCAGTAGCCGAGGGAGAGGACCGCGGCCGGGCCGACGACGAACTGGGGCTGCACAGCAGGGTCAGTAGCGGACCCGACCTGGTAGAACGCCGGGCTGGCCAAGGTGATGCCCGGCGTCTGGAGCACCGCGGAACCACCGACCGAGTCTGCGGCGACGGACACGACCCGCCGGTGCGTCTCGGCGAGCGAGACCGCCGCCTGCAGGTTGCTCCCCGCGTCCCGCCGCGGCAGCACCTGCTCGGCGTGGGTGACGCCGAGCCAGACCGTCGACGCGACAGCGACCCCCACGAGCAGGGCGGCGACGCCACGGCCGACCGGCGCCGACGGAACGCGGCGCGCCACCCGCCAACAGGGCCACAGCAACAGGACGACGACCGGCCAGACGAGGAGGGGGTTCCACCAGCCCAACCCGCCGAGCGGCACGCAGAGCGCGGCCACGGCGAGCAGCCACAGGGCAGCAGCCACGACGACACCCTGCAGCAGCGCGCCGGTCCGCCGGCCCGGCCCGGCTGGTGGGGTCGTCACGACGCCTGACGCTAGCGGCTCCTACGCTGGGGCGATGCGCACGCCCGCCGATGTCCTCGCCGACCTGGTTCGGGCCGATCCCACCGCACCACGGCTGACTGCCTACGACGACACACCGTCGGGCGGCGGTGAACGGATCGAGCTGAGCGCCAAGGTGCTCGCCAACTGGGTGGCCAAGGCGGCCAACGCCCTGCAGGAGGAGTGGGACGTCGAGCCGGGAACGCGGGTCCGCCTCCTCCTGCCACCACACTGGCGACTGGCCTACTGGGCGTATGCCGTGTGGTCGGTCGGGGCGGCCGTCGACCTCACCGGCGGCGACGGTGGGGCCGGCGGCCGCGACGTCTCCGTCACGGTGTCCGACGACCCGGCCGTCGTTGCCGAGGCCGACGGCGAGCGCGTGCTCGTCACCCTCGCGGCCCTGGCGCGCCGGTCGCCCGTCCCCGTGCCGACGGGCGCGATCGACGAGGCCGCTTCGATCGCCACCTACGCCGACCAGTTCGACGCCTGGGCCTCCCCTGCCGCAACCGACGTCGCCGTCGTCGACTCCTCGGGCGAGGCGACGACGTATGGGTCGTGGCCGTCGCCCGCGCTCGAGGTCCCGCCCGGAGCTCGGGTCCACACCGCGACGGCCGACCCGGCGACCTTCCTGCGCCAACTGCACGCCGCGTGGTCGGCCGGTGGGTCACTCGTCCTGTCCCGCGGAGCCGCCGGCCGCGACGTGGCGGCCCGGTTGGCGAGCGAGGGCGTGACCGTCGACCTCGCTGCTGGCTGATCGTGCCTCTCCGGATCATCGTCGTGGGCGGTGGGATCGTCGGCCTCAGCGTCGCCCGCCAGCTGCAGCACGATCGACCTGGCGCGCGAATCACGGTGCTGGAGAAGGAGTTCCGCTGGGCCCAGCACCAGACCGGCCGCAACTCCGGCGTCCTGCACTCCGGCCTCTACTACCCACCGGGATCGCTCAAGGCCCGGCTGTGTCGGGCCGGCCGGGAGGCGACGATCGCCTTCGCGCAGGCCCACGACGTGCCATACGCGGTCACCGGAAAGCTCGTCGTCGCCACCTCGGTCGACGAGCTCCCGGGTCTGGCCCGGCTGGCGGAGCGAGGGCGCGCGGGCGGCCTGGCCGTCACCGAGCTCGGGCCCGAGCAGGCCCGAGAGATCGAGCCACACATCCGCTGCCTTGCCGCTCTGCACGTCGCCGAGACCGGGGTCGTCGACTTCTCGGCCGTGTGCCGGGCGCTCACGGTCGAGCTGGCGGCCGCCGGTGCCACGCTGGTCACCGGGGCCGAGGTGCGTGGTCGACTCCCGTCGCGGATCGGCCCGGGTGACGCCCCGGTCCTGCTCGACACGACGGCGAGCGAGGTCGACGCGGACCTCGTCGTCAACTGCGCCGGGCTGCACGCTGACGTCCTGGCCCGCCGGCTCGGCGACGGGGATGCCGTCGGCGACGTGCGGATCGTCCCGTTCCGCGGCGAGTACCACGACCTGTCGCCGCGCGCCGCGGCCCTCGTCAACGGCCTCGTCTACCCGGTCCCCGACCCCGCCTTCCCGTTCCTCGGCGTCCACCTCACCCGAGGCATCGAGGGGCACGTCCACGCCGGGCCGAACGCCGTCCTCGCGCTCGCCCGTGAGGGCTACACGTGGCACTCGTTGAGCGCGCGCGACCTCGCCGGCACTGCGGCATACGACGGGTTCTGGCGACTGGCCGGGCGACACTGGCGAGCCGGCCTCGCCGAGGTGGCACGGTCGGTCTGGACGCACCGCTTCGGGGAGAGCGTGCGCCGGCTCCTGCCCGAGCTCGAGGACGCCGACCTGCTCCCCGCCGCCGCCGGGGTGCGGGCCCAGGCCGTCCGCCGCGACGGCAGCCTCGTCGACGACTTCCTCATCCGCCGGGTCGGCCCGGTCGTCCACGTCCTCAACGCACCCTCCCCCGCCGCGACGAGCGCTCCGGCCATCGCGGCCCACATCGCCGGCCTCGTCCTCGACGACTGAGCCGGTGGCGGGGTGGAGACGGCCCTGAGGCCGGAACACGGTGCCCGACCAGATGCTCGGCATCCCGCTCACGTGGATACAGTGCAGGGCATGGACAAGGTTGTCTCCTCCGCTGCCGCCGCCATCGAGGGCATCGCCGACGGCGCCTCGCTCGCCGTGGGCGGCTTCGGGCTCTGCGGTATCCCGAGCGTGCTCATCGCCGCCATCCACGACGCCGGCACCACCGACCTCGAAGTCATCTCCAACAACTGTGGCGTCGACGGCTGGGGCTTGGGCGTCCTGTTGGCCGACAAGCGGATCCGCCGGATGGTCTCCTCCTACGTCGGGGAGAACAAGGAGTTCGCGCGCCAGTACCTCCACGGCGAGCTCGAGGTCGAGCTGACCCCTCAGGGCACGCTCGCCGAACGGCTCCGGGCAGGCGGGGCCGGCATTCCCGGCTTCTACACGATCACCGGGGCCGGCACCCAGATCGCCGAGGGCGGACTGCCCTGGCGGTATGCCGCCGACGGTTCGGTGGCCATCGCCTCACCGCCCAAGGAGACCAAGTCCTTCGACCTGGGCCACGGTCCCCGCGACTACGTCCTGGAGCGCTCGATCATCGCCAACTTCGGTCTGGTCCGGGCCTGGAAGGGCGATCGCCACGGCAACCTCGTCTTCCGGCAGAGCGCCCGCAACTTCAACCCGTTGGCGGCGATGGCCGGCCGGGTGACGATCGCCGAGGTCGAGGAGCTGTTCGATCCCGGCCAGCTCGACCCCGACTCGATCCACCTCCCCGGGATCTACGTCCAGCGGGTGCTTCCGCTGACCGCCGAGCAGGCCGCTGAGAAACGGATCGAGCGCCGTACGACCCGTCCGGCCGCCCCGGCGTCAAGCGACCAGGCCGGCTCCGACGCCGCCCTCGACGGCGTCTCTGCCGCCACGAAGGAGAGCTGACCGATGGCCCTGACCCGTGAGCAGATGGCCGCCCGTGCCGCCCGCGAGCTGTCCGACGGCGCCTACGTCAACCTCGGCATCGGCCTGCCCACTCTCGTGCCCAACTACGTGCCCGACGACGTCGAGATCGTCCTGCAGTCCGAGAACGGCATCCTCGGCGTCGGCGCCTACCCGGTCGAGGGCAACGAGGACCCGGACCTGATCAACGCCGGCAAGGAGACCGTGACCCTGCGCAAGGGCGCCTCGTTCTTCGACTCGGCGACCAGCTTCGGGATGATCCGCGGCGGCAAGGTCGACGCCGCGATCCTGGGGGCGATGCAGGTCTCAGAGAAGGGCGACATCGCCAACTGGACGATCCCCGGCAAGATGATCAAGGGGATGGGTGGCGCCATGGACCTCGT
>JBDTBX010000235.1:0-3863 GCA_039923915.1 Nostocoides sp.
GGACCGAGACCAGTGGCTGCGTGTCCACCTCGAGGATGACGCGACTCGGCCGACCGGCGGTCCCGGGTCGTCGGCCTGCGGACGCGGACGTCCGCCATCCCGCCGGATCGTGGGTCCGGTCGAACCCGCGAACCAGAAAGGCAACATCCATGAACACTCCAACCGGCCAGCGCGCCGCCGCCGCCCTCCTCCTTGTCGGCGCGGTGGCATTCGGTGCTGCCGACCTCTTGCGCCGTGTCGTCACCGGCGACGCCACCACCTCGACCGCCATCACCAGAGCAGTCGCCGACCGCACGGGGTTGTGGAACGTCGCGGCGGTGCTCGCCGTCGTGGCGGCACTGGCCCTGCTCCCAGCCCTGTCCCACCTCGTCTCGGCAGCGGGGTCCGGCAGTGGGGCCCGCCTCACCCGGATCGGTGGCCTGTTGGCGGCGGCCGGCATGGTCGCCTCGGCGGGTCACGCCGCCGCGTTCTACGGCCCCTATTCGGCGTATGCCGCGGCTGGCACCGCTGCCTCCGACATCACCGCCCTCGACACGGCCACCGAGGGCGTCCCGGTGCTCGCCCTGCTCATCGTCCTGTTCCTGCTCGGGCTCGTCGTCGGCCAGATCCTCCTGTTCATCGGGCTCCGTCGAGCCCGGCGAGTGCCCGTGTGGGCCGTCATCGCCGTCGTCGTCGAGATCGTCGCGGGCAGCACCGGCGGCATCGTGCCGGGAGTGGTCGGGCTCGTTGCGTGGGTCGCGGCCTACCTGCCGGTGGCGCTCGCCCTGCGCGGTAGCCGCGCGAGCGACCACCTGGCCACCGCCGCCATCGCCCTGAAGACCTCGAGGGCCTGACGGGCGGACGAACAACGGCGACCGGGCGGGGCGCATCGCGTCCCGCCGGTCACACGTGCTGGAAGTGAGTCAGCCGCCGAACAGCGAGTGCTTGCCGAACTTCTCCGAGAGGAGGTAGTAGACGGTGACCCGGTTCTTGTTGTGGGACGACTTCATCTTCTCGCCCACCTCGGCGATGGCGGCGTCCAGCGTCGCGTCGTCCTCGGTGAGGGCGAGCTTCTTCTTGAGGAAGCCCTCGCGGACCCGGTCGGTCTCCAACTTGTCAGAGAACGACACGAGCGAGGAGTCCCGCTTGTGCAGGGCAATCCCACAGTGCCTGACGATCCCGGCGATCACCGTGTCGTCGGCATCGGGTGCGTGCTTCTTGACGTCCTCGGCCCAGTCGGCCATGTCGGAACCCTCCGATGCGAAGTCATGCGGCCCACGGACGGGGGCCGCATGGCACACGCTAGACCACCACCGGGGTCCCCGTTCGGCCCAACGTCGAACCGACACGCTGCCGGCACGTCGGGACCCGCGGCCTACGCTCGGCGATGTGACCCAGACGCTGCGCGAGGCGACCCCGACCGACGTCCCCGACCTGTTGCGCCTCGCACGGGACCTCGCCGCATACGAGAAGGAACCGGACGCCGTCGAGGCGACCGAGCAGATGTATGCCACGGTCCTGTTCCCGAGCGATGGCTCGACGCCGACGGCGCACACTCTCGTCGCTGACGTGGACGGTCGGGTCGTGGGGATGGCCATCTGGTACCTCACCTTCTCGACGTGGACCGGCGTCAACGGGATCTGGTTGGAGGACCTGTTCGTCGATCCCTCCCAACGGGGCACCGGGCTCGGGACCGCGCTGCTCCGCCGACTCGCGCAGATCTGCGTCGAACGCGACTACCGGCGGCTCGAGTGGTGGGTGCTCACCTGGAACGAGCCCAGCATCGCCTTCTACCGCTCGCTCGGGTCGGTGCCCCAGGACGGGTGGGAGGTGCACCGAGTCGACGGTGAGGCGCTGAGCCGCCTCAGCGCTGTCACGGAGGGCGCACCAGGCGACGACACTGCATAGAGTGGCCGCGTGGCAACTCCCAAGCCGGACACCGACATCGAGCGGGTGCTCGTCGTCGCCGCCCATCCCGATGACGCCGACTTCGGTGCTGCGGGGACGATCGCCGGCTGGCACGCCCAAGGCATCGACGTGACCCTGCTCTGCCTGACCCATGGCGAGCAGGGCGCCCGACCCGACGCCGACATCACCACGATCCCAGCGCTGCGCGAGGCCGAACAGAAGGCTGCGTCGGCCGCCCTCGGGGTGACCGACGTGCGGTTCCTCGACGGCCACAGCGACGGCTGGGTCGTGCCGTCGTTCGACCTTCAGCGCGACATCGTCCGGGTCATCCGCGACGTCCGTCCGCAGCGGGTGCTCTGCCAGAGCCCCGAGCGCAACTACGACCGGATCTTCTCCTCCCACCCCGACCACCTCGGCGCCGGCGAGGCCACTGTGCGCGCCTGCTACCCGGCGGCCGAGAACCCGTTCGCCTGGCCTGAGCTCGGCCTCGACTTCTGGCACGTCGGCGAGATCTGGCTGATGGCCCACCCCACCCCGACCCACGTGGTCGACACGACCGACCAGTTCCCGGCCAAGGTCGCCGCGCTCCGCGCCCATGCGTCCCAGACCGGCCACCGTGACAACCTCGAGCAGATGCTGCGGCACTGGGGCGAGCTGACCGCCAACGCGTTCGGCCTGCCCGACGGACGGCTCGCCGAGGCGTTCGCCATCATCGCCCTCAACTGAAGGAGGGGCACCCATGGCTCGCGCGTTGGTCGTCCCCCACAACGGCGGATCCGACGTCCTCACCGTCTGGGAACGTCCGGACCCCGTTGCTGCTGCCGGGGTTTCGCTCGTCGATGTGGCCGCGATCGGCGTCAACTTCGTCGACGTCTACCAGCGCCAGGGCGTCTACCCGTTGCCAACGCCGTTCGTCCTGTGCTCCGAAGGTGCCGGCACGATCGTCGGCTCGGGCGCCCGGGTGGCCTGGGCCTCCCACCTCGGGTCGGGTGCCTCGCGCGTGGCTGTCCCGGACGCCCTCCTCGTTCCGGTCCCCGACGGCCTCGGCCTGGAGACCGCGGCGGCCGCGATGCTCCAGGGGATGACGGCGCACTACCTCGTCAACAGCACGTATGCCGTGCAGCCGGGTGACATCTGCCTCGTCCACGCCGCAGCGGGCGGCGTCGGCCAGTTCCTCGTGCAGATGATCAAGGCCAAGGGCGGCACCGTCGTCGCGACCGCCGGGTCGGACGAGAAGCTCGCGATTGCCACCGAGCTCGGCGCCGACGCGGTGGTCAACTACAGCGCCTTCGACGACCAGGCCGACCTGGCCGTGGCAGTCCGGTCGGCCGCCGGCGGTGGGGTGCACGCGGCATACGACGGGGTGGGCAAGGCGACCTTCGACGCGTCCCTGGCCTCGCTGCGGCCACGAGGGATCGTCATCCTCTTCGGCGGCGCGAGTGGACAGGTGCCGCCCTTCGATCTGCAACGACTCAACGCGGCGGGGTCCGCGTACGTCACCCGACCGACGCTGGGCTCCTACCTGTTGAGCCGCGAGGAGCTGCTGTGGCGCGGCGAGTCGGTGCTCGGCGACCTCGCATCGGGCCGCCTGACGCTCGAGATCGGCGGTCGCTATCCGCTGGACCAGGCCGCAACGGCATACGACGACCTCGAGGCTCGCCGCACGACCGGAAAACTGCTGCTCATCCCTTGAGGAGCGGCACCCTGGTCTCAGCCCTGCGACCAGAGGATGGTGAGGAGAACGTTGATCAGTTGCTGGCTTCACCACTGACCCGATCTCCGTCCAGCGACCGAATGGGCGGCAAGGTCTCCGGTGGCGCGCTGCCTGAGCCGAGCGCCCTCAAGCTCCGGGTGCAGGGATCAGAGGAGGCGGCGCCCCATCGCCCAGGCGGTGAGTTCGTGGCGCGAGGACAGTTGGAGCTTCCGAAGGACCGAGGACACGTGTGTCTCGACCGTCTTGATCGAGATGAACAGCT
>JBDTBX010000236.1:0-2634 GCA_039923915.1 Nostocoides sp.
CCGATGCCCCACCAGGTGGGCGAGGCGTCGTGGCCCCAGGCTCCCCCGCCGAAGAGGGACAGCCCGATGACGACGAGCAGGACGATCGGCCAGCCCTCACCGTTCCGGATGGCCCGCTCGGCGAGGATGCCCCCGTCGCGGTCGTTCGGCAGGAGTGCCCAGCCGAGGAGGTAGGCGGTGACGCCGAACCCACCGAAGAGAACGAGAACGAAGAAGACGACACGGACGATGACGGGATCGACACCGAGCCGGCGGGCCACACCCGCGGCAACGCCGGCGGCCCACTTGTTGTGGCTGTCCCGGCGAATCCCGAGGCCGCGCAGCCAGCCGAAGAGGCGGTCGAGGGCGTCGGGCCCGCTGGTCGGCGCCGGGGCGCCGGTGGATGGGGTGGAGGTGGTCTGGCTCATGTCGTTCAGAATGCCAACGCAGTGCCGCGGCTGCCATGAGGGTCGACCCTGAGGCGACCCTGACCGCACCCCGAGTTCGGCGGCCCCGACCCTGTCGATGGGTGAGGATGGGCACATGGCCATTCCCTATGAGCGACGCGACGACGCACTGCTGCCCCCGCAGCCCCGTCTCGTGCGCCCCAAGGGGGGCCGCTACGTCGCGGGCGTGTGCGCCGGGGTCGCCGAGCACCTCTCCCTCCCCGTCATGTGGGTGCGGATCGGGGCCGTCGCGCTCGCGTTCGCCGGCGGCGCTGGGGTTGCTGCCTACATCTTCCTGTGGGTGCTCACCCCGGCCGACGGATCCGGGGTCGTCCCGGTCCCGGCGCGGCTCGGCCATGGCTCGGTGCTCGGGCCGACCTCTCCGTATGCCGGGCGGACCTCGTCGTCGTCGTCCCCGCACGGCCCCATCGATCCGGCCCAGCCCGCGGACTTCGTCGCTGACGACTCGTTCGGCGCCGGCGACTCCGTTGACGCCGGTGACTCCATGGGGCGGTCCCGCTCGGGTGAGCGCCCGGCGCGGCTGCTGGCGCTCGGGGCCATCGTCGTCGGCGCCGGTCTCATCCTGGGTGCCTCCCAGCTTGGCCTCGACCTCCGCGCCGGCTTCCTTCTGCCCGTCCTCGTCATCGGCGCGGGTGCCGTCATCGCCTGGTCGCAGCTGGACTCGGCGGAGCGGTCGCGCTGGATCGGCGGCGACCAAGGCGCTCGCGGCATGGCGTTGGCCCGCGTGGGCCTGGGTGTGGCCCTCGCCGTCATCGGCCTCGTCATCCTCGTCACCCGCGGCCGGTCGCTCACTGCCGTCTGGGATGCCCTGCTCGCGACGGCGGCGGTCCTTCTCGGCGCCACCCTCATCGCCGCCCCGTGGGTGATCCGGTTGTGGAGCGACCTGCGGGCCGAGCAGGCCGCGACGGTCCGGGCGACCGAGCGCGCCGACATCGCCGCACACCTGCACGACTCGGTCCTGCAGACCCTTGCCCTGATCCAGCGCAAGGCCGACGACCCGCACACCGTCACCCAGCTGGCTCGGGCCCAGGAGCGCGAGCTGCGTGCCTGGCTGTATGCCGGTCCGGCCGGTTCGGACTCGACCCTCGCCGCGGCGCTCACCGCCGCTGCTCACGACGTCGAGGACGAGCATGGTGCTCCGATCGACCTCGTTGTCACCGGCGACCGGGCGATCGAACCCCAGGGCGAGTCGCTCGTCAGGGCCTTCCGGGAGGCCCTGCTCAACGCGGTTCGTCACGGCCGGCCGCCTGTCACGGCATACGTCGAGATCGGTACAGCGGGCGTCCAGGCCTTCGTCAAGGACCGGGGCGTCGGCTTCGACCCGGAGACCGTTCCGACCGACCGGCTCGGCGTGCGCCAGTCGATCCTCGGCCGGATGGAGCGGCACGGCGGCACGGCGCGGGTGCGCCGGCTGGACGTGGGCACGGAGATCGAGCTGACGCTGCCCCCACTGCCGTCGACATCCGCGTCAAACCAGACTGCGGCGCCAGCCGGGTCGCCCGTCGATGCAGCCCGCTCGTTCGAGAAGGAGCCCTCATGACGCCGATCCGTCTCGTCCTCGTCGACGACCACCGAATGTTCCGTACCGGGGTCAAGGCCGAGCTGGCGGAACTCGTTGTGGGAGAGGGCCGTTCGGTTTCTGTCGCGGGCGAAGCACCGGATGTCGATGCCGCGGTTGCCACCATCTCCCGGGAGAAGCCCGATGTCGTGCTCCTCGATGTGCATCTGCCGGGAGGCCGCGGAAACGGCGGCGTCGATGTGATCCACGGCTGCGCCGGGCTCCTGTCCGAGTCAGGTGCGCCCATCCGGTTCCTGGCCCTGTCGGTGTCCGATGCGGCCGAGGACGTCATCGCGGTGATCCGTGCGGGCGCCCGTGGCTACGTCACCAAGACGATCAGCGGCAACGACCTGCTCACCGCGATCCGACGGGTGGCCGACGGTGATGCTGTCTTCTCGCCGCGGCTCGCCGGGTTCGTCCTCGACGCGTTCGGTGCGGCGGCGGGCGAGATCGCCGAGGTCGACGAGGAGCTCGACCGGCTGTCGGCCCGGGAGCGCGAGGTCATGCGGCTGATTGCCCGTGGCTATCAGTACAAGGAAGTCGCCAAGGAGCTGTTCATCTCGATCAAGACGGTCGAGACACACGTGTCCTCGGTCCTTCGGAAGCTCCAACTGTCCTCGCGCCACGAAC
>JBDTBX010000237.1:0-5163 GCA_039923915.1 Nostocoides sp.
GACATCGGCAAGCAGGCCGACGCTGCCCAGCTGCCGAAGATCTACCAGGTCAACTGGTTCCGTCGCGACGACGAGGACGGCTCGTTCCTCTGGCCCGGCTTCGGGGAGAACTCGCGGGTCCTGAAGTGGATCATCGAGCGCCTCGAGGGCACGGCCGATGCGGTGGAGACCCCTGTCGGTCTCGTCCCGACGCCGGAGTCCCTCGACACGACCGGCCTGGCCATGAGCCGCGAGCAGGTCGCCAAGGCCCTCGCCGTCAAGACCGAGGACTGGGTCAAGGAGACCGCACTGATCAGCGACTGGCTGGACAAGTTCGGCGACAACCTGCCGACCCAGATCCGCGACGAGTTCAACACCCTCCAGCAGCGGGTCACCGAGGCCTCCCCGGCATCAGACTGAACGACACACCGGCATACGAGACCCTCGTCCGAGATCTTCGGACGGGGGCTTTCGTATGCCGGTCTGCTGGGCTTGGGTCGCAACCGGCTCCTCGCGGGGGGGTGACGGCCGGGCGCGGCTGGGCCGACATCGGGGGAAACCTGACCACCGTGCCGTCGGCCAGCACCTGGCACACGAGAGCGTCAGGCCTTCGGCGGCTGGTCG
This sequence comes from Nostocoides sp., assembly GCA_039923915.1. Lineage (GTDB taxonomy): Bacteria > Actinomycetota > Actinomycetes > Actinomycetales > Dermatophilaceae > Nostocoides. The sequence goes on from JBDTBX010000237.1 coordinate 604, forward strand.
ATGCGGACCATGTTGCCGGATGGGTCCCTGAAGGCGCAGTCGCGCGTACCCCAGAACTGGTCGGTCGGCTCCTGGAGCACCTCGGCCCCCGATGCCTTCACCGTGGCGAAGGTGGCGTCGACGTCCTCGGTGTGGAAGTTGACGCCGTTCAGCGCGCCCTTCGCAGCCAGTGCAGCGATGGCGTCGACGTCGGAAGGGCTGCCGTTGACGTAGTTCGTGAGCACGATCGCGACGTCCGCCTGACCGGCGGAGCCGACGGTGATCCAGCGGAAGTCGCCGTTGCTCACGTCGTTGCGCAGCTGCAAGCCCAGGGTGTCGCGGTAGAAGGCGAGGGCGGCGTCGGGGTCGTGGACCTGGACGAAGCAGGTCGAGAGGTTGAGTTCCATGACCGAAACGCTAGACGGCGGAGCGCTCCGGTGCTTCTTCGTTCCTGCTCACCTTGCCGGCCCCTTCCGCGTGCGGATCGGTCGGGTCGCCAGCTTGGCGATGCAGCCGGGCACGCTGAGGAGGTCCTCGTTGTTGCGGGCCCGGTAGGCCGTCGGTGTCTCCCCGACGAGTTCGGTGAACCGGGCGCTGAAGGAACCGAGGGACGTACACCCCACCGCCATGCAGACGTCGGTGACCGAGAGACCACCGATGCGGAGCAGCGACTTGGCCCGCTCGATCCGCCGGGTCATCAGGTAGGAGTGCGGCGTCTCGCCGTAGGCCCTGCGGAACTGGCGCGAGAAGTGTGCCCGCGACATCAGGGCGGCTCGGGCAACGGCGTCGACGTCGAGCGGGCCTGCGTAGTCACGGTCCATCAGGTCGCGGGCGCGACGCAGGTGGGCGAGGTTGGCCAGCTCCTCGGTGGTCATCCGCCCAGCGTAATGAGATGGGCAGGCGGAACGCGTCGGGCGGAACGCGTTCTGCATGACCGGGCGCCGCGGGTCAGCGGGCGACAACCTCGTGGGCGGTCTCCCAGGCGAACCCGTCGGGGTCGGCGAACGGAGCGGAGTCGGTGCTGATGACCAGCCGGTGCGAGCCACTGCCGTCGACAGCGACACCTGCGTCCTTGGCCAGGGCCTTGCGGCCGTAGAGGGCCAGCTTGACCGGGCTACCGGGTGTGGAGAACTCGACGTACTTGCGCCCGTAGCTCTTCGAGACGGCGAGCCCGCGGTCGACATAGAACCGCTTCGTGGCCGCCACGTCAGCGACGCCGATCAGCAGGGCGATCTCGTCGATGGTGCGGGTGTCCGCGGTGGTGTCCTTCTTGGCCGAGCTGGCGACCTTCCAGATCGTCCCGTCCGGCGCCTGGACGACGCCGCCGTAGCCCCAGAAGGACGTGGCGGCCGGCTTGAGCACGGTGGCCCCAGCCTCGAGCGCCGTGCCGACAAGGCTGTTGACGATGACCGGCTGCGATACGACGAGGGAGAGGGTGAAGCCGCGGAAGCCGGTGGACGGCGCATCGGAGGCGCGCACGCCGACCTGGTCGTCGAGGTCGAATGCCGCTGCGAGGAAGGCCTTGGTGGTGGCGGGGTCGGAGACTTCGAGGGTGACTGCGTGAAGTGTCGTCATGTCCACGACGGTAGGTCTGCGCGGCATCCGGATGCTTCTCGATTCCTGCTCACCTGCCGTTGCGTATCGACTCACTGATGGTCGACACAGAGATCTCACAGGAACCGCACGGCAGATCAGGGGCGCGCGCACAAGCCACCGGGTCCACACTGATTTCATGACACCGACCACGACCTCGACGGCCAAGCTGGTCCGGGCCGACGGATCCCCCGTCCGCGTCCTCGTCGTGGACGACGAGGTCAACCTGACCGAGTTGCTCGCCATGGCGCTGCGCTACGAGGGGTGGGACGTGCGGACCGCCGCCTCCGGCATGGAAGCCGTTCGGGCTGCACGCGAGTTCGGCCCCGACGCGGTCGTGCTCGACATGATGCTGCCCGACTTCGACGGCATGGAGGTGCTCCGCCGGATGCGCGGCGAGACGCCCAACGTGCCGGTCCTCTTCCTGACCGCCAAGGACGCCGTCGAGGACCGGATCGCCGGCCTGACCGCCGGCGGCGACGACTACGTCACCAAGCCGTTCAGCCTCGAGGAGGTCGTCGCAAGAGTCCGAGCCCTCATGCGTCGGACCGCGATCGTCACCGACGCGTCCTCCTCACTGCTCGCCGTGGGCGACCTCACCCTCGACGAAGACAGCCACGAAGTCATGCGCGCCGGGACCGAGGTCTCGCTCACCGCAACAGAATTCGAGCTCCTCCGCTACCTCATGCGAAACCCCAAGCGAGTCCTGTCCAAGGCCCAGATCCTCGACCGGGTCTGGAACTACGACTTCGGCGGACAGGCCAATGTCGTCGAGCTCTACATCTCCTACCTCCGCAAGAAGATCGACGTCGGCCGCAACCCCATGATCCACACCATGCGCGGCGTCGGCTACGTCCTCAAGCCGGCGGACTGAGCCGGCATCCTGACTCATCCTCCGTAGGCCGCCCGCTCGCCCTTCCCCCACCTCACCTCCCGGAGCCTTCAGCCATGAGTCCCGTCACCTTCGTCAAGCCCGCAGCCTGGACGCTGCGCGCCAAGATCGTGGCGTCGGTCCTGGTCATGTTCGTCTTCGTGATGCTGGCCACCGGCTTGGCCACGGTGCTGTTCTCCCGGGACTATCTCCTGCACCAACTGGACGCCGATGTCACGAATGCGGCGCAGCGCGGCATCGGAACCCCGTCGCCGACGAATGGCACCAGAGGGTCGAGCCAGGGTGACCAAGGTGGTCGCGGCGGAGACGGCGTACTGCGCGTGGCGATCGCCGATGGCAAGGTCCTCTACGACAGGACGGGGAATCCGGTCAACCAAGTCGTCAACGAGCACAACCAGGCCACGACGCTGACCACGGCGCAGATCGCGATCCTCCAGAAGGCCCAACTAGGTGATCGCCTCCGCACGGTCGACCTGGGTGGCGACGTGGGGACGTATCGACTGGTGGCTGTTGCGGTCCCGACCGTCGAGGGGACGCCCGCCACCCTCATCATGGGACTGCCGACGGTGGGCGTCGACAACGCCGCCCGCCGGATGGTCTGGATCGTGAGCGGCAGCACCCTCATCGGCCTCGTCCTCGTCGGGGCCGGGGGAACCCTGCTGGTGCGGCGCAACCTCGAGCCGCTCGAGCGGGTCGCGGCCACCGCCCGACGGGTCTCCAACCTCAAACTCGACACCGGCGACGTCGCCCTGGCCGAGCGGGTGGCGCCGCGTGACACCGACCCGCGCACCGAGGTCGGCCAGGTCGGCCTCGCGTTCAACCGGATGCTCGACAACGTCGACGGGGCGTTGCATTCGCGGCAGGAGAGCGAGATGCGAGTGCGGCAGTTCGTCGCCGACGCGTCGCACGAGCTGCGGACGCCGCTCGCCTCGATCCGCGGGTATGCCGAGTTGTCCCGTCGCGAGAAGGATCCGGTGCCGCCCGGTGTCACCCACGCCCTGTCACGCGTCGAGTCCGAGGCGCAACGGATGACCTCGCTGGTCGAGGACCTGCTGCTGCTTGCCCGCCTCGACGAGGGACGACCGCTCGACCGCGAAGAAGTCGACCTGTCCATGATTGCGATCAACGCTGTGAGCGACGCCCACGCCGCCTCCCCCACCCACTCCTGGCAGCTTGACCTACCCGACCAGCCGGTCACCGTCACCGGCGACGGCGCGCGCCTGTACCAGGTCCTCACCAACCTTCTCGCCAACGCCCGAACCCACACGCCGAGCGGCACGACGGTCGTGACCTCGGTGCAGCCGGCCGACGGCGCTGTACGCATCTCGGTCACCGACAACGGCCCGGGCATCCCAGAACCGTTGCAAAGCAAGGTATTTGAGCGATTCACGCGCGGCGATGACTCACGCTCCCGGGCTGCCGGTTCGACGGGGCTCGGCCTGTCGATCGTGGCGGCCGTCGGTCAGGCACACGGCGGCACCGTTGACGTCGAGAGCCACCCGGGCCGGACCAGTTTCAGCATCACCTTGCCCCGCACACCCGGGGAGTCGGCCGCCTGAGCGCCGAACGGACTCGACCGTTCTGCCAACGCATCGGGACGACTCAGGGGTAGCACAGCGGCTGCATAGTCCGGCCCCCGAGAGTCGACGGCATGGACACCATGACGTTCACCCCCGCGCACACCGCGCCGGCCACGACCGCGGCCCCGCCGCCCACCAGCGTCCGACCCGACGAGGTCCCCGCAAACCGCCCACCGGGTGACCCCGGCCGGCTCGGCCGGCTCTGGCGAGGCCCCGAAGGCGATCCCATGTGGGCTCGCCCGGCCCTGTTCGGCCTGCTCCTCGGCACGGCGATCCTCTACTTCTCCAACCTGACGTCGAGCGGCTACGCCAACTCGTTCTACTCCGCCGCCGTCCAGGCCGGCAGCGCGAGCTGGAAGGCCTTCTTCTACGGATCCTCCGACGCCGCCAACTCGATCACCGTCGACAAACCCACGTGCCCCTCGGCGGCTACCTGGCGCGGGTCTTCACCAGCGGGCACCACCTCCGCGCCGAGAGGGTCCTCTACCGCGCGTGCGGCGTCCACCCCGACAAGGA
>JBDTBX010000238.1:0-6323 GCA_039923915.1 Nostocoides sp.
CTGTTCGAGGAACGGCAATCCGTGGCTCGGGAGATCGGCGCGCTCGAGGGCCGGCTGCGCGAGCGCGCTCAGGAGCTGGAGTTCCTCACCTTGGGGATCGGCCAGATCGAGGCCGCCGACCCGGCCCCGGGGGACGAAGACGACCTGCGGGCCGAGTCCGAGCGACTCACTCACGGCACCGACCTGCTGGCGGCAGCGGCCGAGGCGGCTGAGCTGCTCGGCGGGGTGGATGACGCGTATGCCGCGGCGCCCGACTCGCTGCCTGTCGCCGAGGCCGTCGGTCGGGCCCGGGCCACGCTCGCCCACGCCGGCGTCAACGACACGGCGCTGGCCGCGTTGGCGACCCGAGTGGCCGAGCTGGGCCACCTCGTCAACGACCTGTTGGCCGACCTCGCCGACTACCGGACCGGGATCGAGGTGGACCCCGGCCGGGCCGACGTCGTCGAGGAGCGACGGGCGGTGCTCGCGGTGCTGGCCCGCAAGTACGGCCCGACGATGGCCGACGTGCTCCAGTGGGCCAAGGAAGCGGCGGTCCGGGCCGACGAGCTGGCCGGCACCGACGACCGCCTTGACGAGCTCCGGACCCGGATCGGCGTGATCGACACCGACCTCGCCGCAGCAGCCCTGACGCTGACAACGGCACGGGGCGAGGCCGCGATCCGGCTCGGGTCCGCGGTGACCAAGGAGATGGGCCACCTCGCGATGGGCAAGGCCAGCATCGTGGTCGCGGTCGAGCCGCGGACTGCGGCCACCCGGGAGGGAGCCGATGACGTCGAGATCCGGCTGGCCGCCAACCCTGGGGCGACAGCGCGATCGGTGGCTCGCGCCGCCAGCGGGGGTGAGCTGTCCCGGGTGATGCTCGCGATCGAGGTCGTGACGGCTGACCGGGCCGGCCTGGTCCCTACCTATGTCTTCGACGAGGTCGACGCGGGCATCGGTGGGCGCGCTGCTCTGGATGTCGGCTCGCGCCTCGCTGCACTTGCGCTGCACGCCCAGGTCGTGGTCGTCACGCATCTGCCACAGGTCGCGGCCTACGCCGATCGGCACCTCGTCGTGACCAAGGCGAGTGACGGCCGGGTCACCTCCTCGGGGGTCGTGGAGGTCTCCGGGGCCGCTCGCGAGGCCGAGCTGTCCCGGATGATGGCCGGTGTCCAGAGCGACACCGCCCTCCTGCACGCCCGCGAGCTGCTCGCCGAGGTGGCCACCCGCCGCGCGTGAACCCGGAGCCCCTGTGCGTGGGGCACCTCGAGGCCCACGGGGGGCACACGGGGGGCCAGACCCCTGTGCGTGGCACGATGGGCGGCAATGCCCCTGCACCTGACCCACCGACACCACGGCACGGATGCTGCCGGGGTGCACGGGCCTGCCCGGGTGGATGCCCGGACCAAGAACCTCACCAAGCGACTGCGCCCGGGTGACATCGCCGTCATCGACCACATCGACCTCGATCGGGTCAGTGCCGAGGCGCTCGTCGCCCGCCGACCGCGTGCGGTCATCAACGCCGCACCGTCGATCTCCGGCCGCTACCCCAACCTGGGCCCCGAGATCATCGTCACGGCCGGCATACCGCTCCTGGACGCTGTCGGGTCACTGGTGATGACCAGGATCAAGGAGGGCACCGTGGTGCGCCTCCAGGACGGGGAGCTGTTTGCCGGGACCACAGTCGTCGCGACGGGCACGCTGCAGACCGCCGACAGTGTGCAGCGCGCCATGGTCGAGGCCCGGGCCGGCCTCTCGGTCCAGCTGGAAGCGTTCGCCACGAACACGATGGAGTACCTGCGCAACGAGCGCGACCTGCTCCTCGACGGTGTGGGCGTGCCCGACATCAGGACCAACCTGGACGGGCGGCACGCACTGATCGTCGTCCGCGGCTACCACTACAAGGAAGACCTGCAGACCCTGCGGCACTACATCCGCGAGTACCGGCCGGTGCTCATCGGCGTCGACGGTGGAGCCGATGCGATCGTCGAGGCCGGTCCCCGCCCCGACCTCATCGTCGGCGACATGGATTCGGTGTCTGACGCCACCCTGCGCTCCGGCGCCGAGATTGTCGTCCACGCCTACCGCGACGGCCGTGCCCCGGGCCTCCAACGCGTCCAGGACCTGGGCATCGAACCGGTCGTGTTCCCGGCAACAGGCACGAGCGAGGACGTCGCCATGCTGCTGGCTGACGACAAGGGGGCGACCCTCATCGTGGCGGTCGGGTCGCACGCCACGCTCATCGAGTTCCTCGACAAGGGCCGCGCGGGGATGGCGAGCACCTTCCTCACCCGGCTGCGCGTCGGCGGCAAGCTCGTCGACGCCAAGGGGGTCAGTCGCCTCTACCGGACCCGGATCTCCAACCGCTGGCTCGTCGCCCTGTTGCTCTCGGCCCTCCTGGCCTTCTTCGTCGCGATCTGGTCGACGCCCGGCGGGCGCGGCATCCTTTCGTTGATCGGTTCCCGGTGGAACGATCTGTGGTCCGTCCTGTCAGGGGTTTTCACGTGATCGACTTCAGGTACCACCTCGTCTCCATCGTCTCGATCTTCCTCGCCCTCGCCGTCGGCATCGCGCTCGGGGCGGGCCCGCTCAAGGGTGAGCTCGGGGACCAGCTGGAGGGCCAGATCAAGAGCCTCTCCAGTGACAAGAGCACGTTGAACGCCGCCCTGAGCGAGGCCAAGAAGGCGACCGACAAGCGTGACCAGTTCATGGCGACCGTCAACAAGCGGCTGTTGGCTGGTCTGCTGGGTGGGGCGACGATCACCATCGTCACCCTGCCCGGTGCCGACGGCGGAGTGGTGAAGTCGACCACCGCGACCCTTACCGCGGCGGGCGCCAAGATCGGCGCGACCGTCTCGATCAAGGAGGCCTGGACCGACCCGCAGGCGGCCCCCGACCGGGCAACGGCCGCCAGCGACGCCGCATCGGCGCTCGGGCAGACCCCCGCCACCCCGACCGGCGGTCAACCGATCGATGGGCTCGCCGCGTCCTCCCTCCTCGGCAGGAGCGAGGACGCCACCGACCTGCCCAAGCGATCGGCCGCCCTCAAGGTGCTCTCCGACGCCAAGTTGCTCTCCGTGAACCCGAATCCCCTGTCCATCGTCTCGACGTATGCCGTCGTCATCTCCGGTCCGGTCTCCGGGGGTAGCAGCGCTGCCCAGAACGCGGCCGCGCAGGAGTATGCCGCACTGACGGCTGCGTTGGACGCCGTCAGCAACGGCGCCGTCCTCGGCTCCAACATCGGGGTGGACGGCCCGACGAGCGGCGTGTCGGTCGTCAGCACGGTCCGGGCCAACGGCGACATCAAGGCCGACGTCTCCACCGTCGACGACCTCGGCATCCCGATGGGGCAGGCGAGCCTCGTCCTGGCCCTGCTCGAGCAGCTGCGGGGCGGCGCTGGCCAGTACGGTCTGGGCGCCGACGCGGGGGTTGCCTACCCCGTGCTCCAGGGCTTCTGAGCGTGGTCGGGGCGGTCGCCGCCGCGGCCGGCGCGGTCATCGGTGCCGCAGTCGCGCACCTCGCGCCGAGATCGCCGCTCGGTCGGCGGTTCGAGCGCACCAACCACGCCGGCCACACGGTCAGCCTGGCTGAGGGCCCGGCCTACGTGATCGGTGCCGCCGCTGCCGCCGCCCTCGCCGGCCCGGCGCCGGTCATCGCAACCCTCGGCGCGGGTGCCTTCGGCGCCATCGACGACTTCGCCGGTGACTCCCGGAGCAAGGGGCTCACGGGCCACCTCGGAGCCCTCGGGCAGGGGCAGGTGACGACGGGGGCGGTGAAAATCCTCGGGATCGGGGCCAGCGGGCTGGTTGCCGCCTGCGTCGTCGACCGAGGGACCCGGCACCCGTTCGTGAGCACGCTCGTCGGGGGCGCCGTCATTGCCGGTGCGGCCAACCTCGGCAACCTGCTCGACCTGCGACCGGGACGTGCGCTGAAGGTCGTCGTCCTCACCGCCGCGCCTGTGCTCGTCATCGGCGACCAGGGCAGTCGGACCGCAGCAGCTGCGGCGATCGGCACGGCCTTCGGCCTGCTCCCGGAGGATCTCGCCGGCCGCACCATGCTGGGGGACACCGGCGCCAACGCGGCGGGCGCCCTCGTCGGGACGGCCCTCGTCGGCTCGCTCGGACTGCTCGGCCGCCTCGGCACGCTGGCCGTGCTGGGGGCCCTGACCATCGCCTCGGAGAACGTGAGCTTCACCAAGGTCATCGAGTCGACGCCCGTGCTGCGCCAGCTCGACGCGTTCGGCCGTCGTGGCTGACCCGCCCTCGGCGGCGACCCGGGCTGCCGGCGGGATCGCGGCGGCTGCCGGGCTGATCGCCGTCGTCACCCTTGTGTCCCGCGCCGTGGGCTTCGGCCGGACGCTGGTCTTCAGCGAGGCAGTCCGGGCCGACGGGATCGGTTCGATCTACAACAGCGTCAACGCCCTGCCGAACGTCCTGTACGAGGTCGCCGCCGGGGGAGTGCTGGCCGCGGTCACCGTGCCCGTCATCGCGGGGCACCTCGGCCGCGGCGACGCGGAGCGCGCCCACGCGAGCGCCTCGGCGCTGCTCACGTGGAGCCTCACCCTGCTGGTGCCCCTCGCTGCGCTGCTGGCCGTGGCCGCCCCCTGGCTGGCGAGCGCCCTCGTCGACACCCGACAACCCGGGGCGGCGGCGGCCGGGACGACAATGCTGCGGATCTTCGCCACCCAGGTCCCCCTCTACGGCGTCGGAATCGTCCTCGCCGGACTGCTTCAGGCGCACCGCCGCTTCCTGGCGGCCGCGTTGGCGCCGCTGCTGTCCAGCGTGGTCGTCATCGGCGCCTACCTGGTCTACGGAAGCCTCGTCGAGGGTGCCACTGCCCCGGCAGCGGTGTCCCACGGCGCTGTCCTGCTCCTGGCGTGGGGGACGACCGCGGGCGTCGTCGCGCTCTCGATCCCGCTGCTCTTCCCGGTTGCGCGGGCAGGGTGGCGGTGGCGCCCGACGTGGCGGTTCCCGGCGGGAGATGCACGCCGGTCGGCAGGACTGGCGGGAGCCGGTGTGATCGCCCTGCTCGCCCAACAGGCGGCCGTCGTGGCGACCATCTGGGTCGCCAACCACCGTGGCGACGGGGGGACCCAGTCGGTCTACCAGTACGTTCAGGCCGTCTACCTGCTCCCCTATGCCGTGCTCGCCGTTCCCATCGCGACGTCGGCCTTCCCTGCGCTCGCCCAGGGACATGCCGCAGGCACCCAACTCGGCCCGGTCATCGCCCGGGCCAGCCGCGCCGTCCTCCTGCTCACTGCGGCTGCCGCTGCCGTCCTGATGGCGGTCTCGCCGCAGGTCGGGCGGTTCTTCGCGGCGCTGGACGCCCGTCGGGGCGGCGGCCGGGTGAGCGCGGGATCCCTGTCGGACCTCGGTTCCGCGCTCGAGGCCTACGCGCCGGGGGTCGTCGGTTTCGGGTTGGCCGCGCTGCTGACCCGTGCCGTCTACGTGCGGGGCCGCCCCTACCTCGCGGCGGCCGGCATGGCCGCAGGCTGGTTGGTCGCCGCGGTGGTCCCGCTCGCCGTCCTGCGGCCCGGGGCCGGTCCGGCCGCGGCGCTGCGCACGCTCGGCTGGTCCTCGACCGCCGGCATGTGGCTGGCCGCGGTGCTCCTGCTCGTCCTCGTGCGGCGATCGTGGGGGGCGGGGGCAACGTCGGGGTTGGCGCGGGCGGCCGCGGCCGCCGGGCTCGGTGGGGCCGCCGCGTTCCTCGTGGGCTCGGTGGCAGGTCGAGTCCTCGCGTGGACCGGGATCTGGGGCTTCATGGCTTCGGCCGCCCTCTCCGGGGGGCTGGCGATGGGGGCGTTCGTCGTGTTCGGCCGGCTGGTCGACACGGCGGGATTCGACGAGGCGACCGCCCGCCTCCGTCGCCGCCGCAGGGGTCCTTCGTGAGGATCCTCCTGGTGCTCGGGATGTCGGCCGGCGGAGTGGGCACCCACGTCCGGGGCCTCGCGGCCGGACTGGCCGCCGACGGCCACGACGTCGTCGTGGCCGGGCCGGCGCAGGCCCTGGCGACCTTCGACCTCGCCGGCACCGGGGCCCAGCGGCGTGACGTGCCCATCGCCGAGCGCCCTGACCCGCGTCGCGACACCGCAGCGGTCGCGACCCTGCGACGACTGGCCCGCGACGCCGAGGTCGTCCACGCCCACGGGCTTCGCGCCGGCGCCCTGTCCGTCCTCGCTGCGACCCGCTCCCCGGTGCCCGTCGTCGTCACCCTCCACAACGCCGCGCCGACCGGTCGTGCGACGCGGCTCGTCTATGCCGGTCTCGAACGCGTCGTCGCCAGGCGGGCCACCGTGGTCCTCGGCGTCTCCCGTGACCTCGTCGGGCGAATGACGACCCTCGGTG
>JBDTBX010000239.1:0-4109 GCA_039923915.1 Nostocoides sp.
ACCGGCTGGGTCGGAGCCGTCGTCCGCGTCGAGAAGGCCGGCGGCATGCAGGTGGTGCACCTGGAGGACCGACGCGGCCGGAGCAAGGGATTCCGACTCGGCCCGGGTTTCCTCCTCGACGGCTCACCGGTCACGTTGACGCCGCCCACCGCGGCGTCACGAGCCGCGCTGGACACCGCACGCGCGACCAACGCGCGGACCGCCTCGGGATCGGTCGCTGTCACCGGTCAGCGAGCGCGCGTCGCCTCGGGCTCGCGGATCTTCGTCGAGGGCAAGCACGATGCCGAACTCGTCGAGAAGGTCTGGGGCGCCGACCTGCGCGTCGAGGGCGTCGTCGTCGAGATGCTCGACGGAGTCGACGACCTGGCGTCCGCCATCCGCGACTTCGCCCCCGGCGCCGGCCGCCGGATGGGTGTCCTCGTCGACCACCTCGTGCCTGGGACCAAGGAGAGCCGGATCGTGCAGGAGGCGACCGGCATCCGACCGGATGCCGCGCACGTCCTCATCCTCGGCCACCCCTACGTCGACGTGTGGCAGTCGGTCCGGCCCGAGCGCCTCGGCCTGTCGGCCTGGCCGGTCATCCCCAGGTCGGTGGAGTGGAAGCACGGCATCGTCGAACACCTCGGCTGGCCGCACGCGACCCAGGCCGACATGGCGATGGCGTGGAAACGGATCCTCGGCACCGTCCGCACGTATGCCGACCTCGAACCCAGCCTCCTCGGTCGCGTCGAGGAACTCATCGACTTCGTGACACTCACGGGGGCGCCGCCCCCGTGAGGCCCCGTAGAGCACCGAGGCTGCGCCCCTGATCCCTCTGTGCCTCGATCGGGGGTCGGGGTCTGCCCTGAGCGCACCCTGAATGCACCCCGAAGTCGGAACACCGGTGCGTCTCGATGCGCTTCACTGGTGGAAACACACCCGCCAAGGAGGGAATCCCATGACCAACCACCCCCAAGACCCGACGCCGAACCCGCCGTCTGTGGCCGCCGCCAGCTACACCGCCCCCGGTCAGCCCACCCTCAACCCGCAGCAGGAGCGGGGCTGGGCCACGGCGAGCCACGTCATCCCGCTCGTGGCGATGGTGTTGAGCGCCGGCGTCCTGGGGTTCGTCGCCTCACTGGTCATGTACCTCGTGATGCGCGACCGCGGACCCTTCGTGCGACAGGCCGCGGCCAACTCGCTCAACGTCCAGATCATCACCGGCATCGTGCTGGTCATCTCCGTCCCGCTCATGCTCGTGCTCATCGGCTTCGCCACGTGGGGCCTGGCTCTTGTCTTCGCCTTCATCGTGCACGTCATCGCGGCGATCAAGGCCAACCAGGGCGAGTGGTACAGCCCGCCGCTGACCCCACATTTCGTCAAGTGAGCCGCCATCACGGGTTCACCAACCGAGCAGGCGCCTGACCACGGTGTCGGCCAGCAGCCGCCCTCGCAGCGTGAGCACCACCCGGTGCCGCTGCAGGGCGGCTGCTCCGTCGACCAGGCCGTCCGCGATGAGGCAGGCAACGACCGACGCCGATCCCGTGTCCGCGCCATCGCCCGTCGGATCTGTCGGTGACGGAAGGTCCGCGATGGCCAGGCCATCGACGAGCCGCACCCCGAGCAGGACCGCCTCGTCGGCCCGCTGCGCCGCGGTCAGCGTCTCCCGAGCGGCTGCCGGCGACTCCCCCGAGGCCAGCCGACCGGCATACGCCCTGGGGTGCTTGACGTTCCACCAGCGGACGCCGCCCACGTGGCTGTGCGCGCCCGGGCCGACGCCCCACCACGTGTCGCCGCGCCAGTAGAGCTGGTTGTGCCGGCAGCGGGCGGCGGGTGAGGCGGCCCAGTTGCTCACCTCATACCAACCGAATCCGGCTGCGCTGAGCCGCGTGTCGGCGAGTTCGTACTTCGTCGCCTCGTCGTCGTCGTCGGGGATCGCGACCTCGCCACGGCGGACCTGGGCCGCAAGCCTGGTGCCCTGCTCGACGACCAGGGCGTACGCGGAGATGTGGTCTGGATCGAGGGCCGTCGCCGCGTCGAGGCTCGCTGCCCAGTCCTCGACGGACTCCCCCGGCGTGCCGTAGATGAGGTCGACGCTGACATCGAGCCCGGCCGCCCTGGCTCCTTGCACCGCGCGGGCGACGCCAGCCGGATCGTGAGTCCGCTCAAGGGTTTTCAGCACGTGCGGCACTACCGACTGCATGCCGATCGATACCCGGGTGAAGCCCCCGTCGGCGAGGGCGCGGAGGTCGTCGGAGGTGACCGAGTCCGGGTTGGCCTCGGTCGTCACCTCCGCGTCGTCGGCCAGCCCGAACCTGTCCCGTATGCCGTGCAGGACCCTCACGAGGTCGGCGGGCGGGAGCAGGGTGGGCGTCCCACCGCCGAAGAAGACCGTGTCGACCGGCCGGGTGCCGGGGAGCACGCGGCGGGCGAGGTCGAGCTCGGCCAGCGCGGCGCCGGCATACGACTCGACATTCGCCCCGAGCAGCGGGCGACCGTCCGGGTCTGCAGTACGGGACAGGCTGGGACCGCCCAGTTCGCGCACGGTGTAGGTGTTGAAGTCGCAGTACCCACAGCGGACGGTGCAGAACGGCACGTGGACGTAGACCCCGAAGGGTGCCCCCGCCAGGCCCGTCAAGGCGCCCGACGGCAGGACGCCGTCGACGGGCGCGGGGTCACCGTCAGGCAGGGCGCTGGGCACGACGTCATGGTGGCAGACCGGCTCCACCTTCCAATCACGTCTCACCCGGCGTGTCCAACGCGACACGCCGAGGGACCCAAGAAACTTCGAGGAATGCGGTCGCCAGGGGTTGCGCGTGGGTCCGTGGCCGACTAGAAATATCCCTACGCACTCACCTCGGTGAGAGCGTCGGAGCAGGATTTCGGTCCTGATCTGTCGAGGGCCTCGATCAACTCATACTTGATCGAGGCCCTCACCTATGTGCCCTCCACTGCTCCTCTGGCCGTGCGCGGCGGCTGATTCGCGCCCCGCCCCCGCGACCGCGTGCGGACGCCTGACACGTAGGGTCGACGGGTGCCGCCCGACTGGATCGACCTCGACGGGGTCGTCAACATGCGCGACGTCGGCGGCCTGCCCACCTCAGGCGGTGGGAGCGTTGCTTCCGGGGTGCTGATCCGCTCGGACAACCTCCAGGAACTCACGCCAGGTAGCGTCGACCGGCTCATCGGCGACCTCGGGGTCACCGACATCGTCGACCTGCGGACCGAGAGCGAGGTGCACGTCGAGGGCGATGGACCCCTGCGTCGCGTGCGTTCCCTTGTGCACCATCATCATTCGCTCTTCAGATCGGAGGCGGTGACGTCGACCGACCGCACCCTTCCCTGGCACGACAGCAACGTCGACCGGACCACGACCCAGTTCTGGGGCGAGCACTACCTTGGCTACCTGCGCGGCCGACCGGACTCGATCAGCGCCGCGTTGGGCGTACTGGCGGGTGCTTCCGGGGCGACGATCGTCCACTGTGCGGCTGGCAAGGACCGGACGGGCACGGTGGTCGGGCTCGCCCTCGACGTCGCGGGCGTGCCCCACGAGGCGATCATCGCGGACTACCTGGCGAGCGGCGAGCGAATCGAAGCGATCATGACACGGCTCCTCTCACGGCCGGCATACGCCGAGCACCTGGCCTCGCACACGGTCGCCGAGCAGGTCCCCGTCCCCCAGGCGATGGAGGCGATCCTCACCTATGCCGCGGATGAGTTCGGGGGCGCGGCCGGGTGGCTGCAGTCGGTCGGCTGGACCCAGACGCAGGTCGCGCGGCTCCGGGAGCGGCTACGCGGTTGAGGGTGCTTCGCGACGTGGGGTTGTGGACGCCCCGGCGCGGGCGGATGGTCAGCCCGGTGCGGTCGGGGCGGCGGTGGGTGAGCGACCCGGGCGCCCCACGCGACCCCGGCTACCGAATCGCCCTACTTCTTGGGTCTGCCCGCCGTGTCGCCGTCGGAGGACAGCGCGGCGATGAAGGCCTCCTGCGGGACTTCCACCCGACCGACCATCTTCATCCGCTTCTTGCCCTCCTTCTGCTTCTCCAGAAGTTTGCGCTTGCGGGTGATGTCGCCGCCGTAGCACTTGGCCAGGACGTCCTTGCGCATCGCGCGGATGTTCTCGCGGGCGA
>JBDTBX010000240.1:0-2563 GCA_039923915.1 Nostocoides sp.
ACGGCGACCACGTTGAACGTGCCGCGGATCTTGTTGACGACCAGCGTCGAGAGGGCCTCGCCGTCGACGTCCTCGGCGATGATGACGAGCGGCTTGCCGGACCCGACGACCTTCTCCAGGATCGGCAGGACGTCGGCGATGGCCGAGATCTTGCCCTGGTTGATCAGGATGTAGGCGTCCTCGAGGACGGCCTCCATCCGCTCGGGGTCGGAGACGAAGTAGGCCGAGATGTAGCCCTTGTCGAACTGCATGCCCTCGGTGAACTCGAGCTCGGTCGTCGTGGTCGAGGACTCCTCGACGGTGATCACGCCGTCCTTGCCGACCTTGTCGAACGCCTCGGCGATGGTGCCGCCGATGGTTTCGTCCTGCGCGGACAGCGAGGCCACCTGGGCGATCTCGCTCTTGCCGTCGACCTCGCGGGCCATCTTGAGCAGCTCGTCGTTGACGGCCTCGACCGCCTTGTCCATGCCGCGCTTGAGGCCGGACGGAGCCGCACCCGCGGCAACGTTGCGCAGGCCCTCCTTGACCATGGCCTGGGCCAGGACGGTCGCCGTCGTGGTGCCGTCACCGGCGACGTCGTTGGTCTTGGTGGCGACCTCCTTGGCCAGCTGCGCGCCGAGGTTCTCGAAGGGGTCCTCGAGCTCGATCTCCTTGGCGATGGTCACACCGTCGTTGGTGATCGTGGGGGCGCCCCACTTCTTGTCGATGACCACGTTGCGGCCCTTGGGGCCGAGGGTCACCTTGACGGCGTTGGCGAGCGCGTCAACGCCCCGCTCAAGTGCCTTGCGGGCGGAGTCATTGAACTCCAGTTCCTTTGCCATGAATCAGTCCTTTTCTGCCGACCGAACGCACCAGCTGTGCGGTTCCGGGTGCTCGTGGGCCGCCAGAGCGCACACGTCGTGCGTCCTGGGGGGCTGTGCGTGCACGTATGCCGGTGAGGCGCCAACGGGGTCGAAGGCGGGCTCACCGGCATACGGGGTGGGAAATGGTGGGCTCAGCCGACCTTGGCGAGCACGTCGCGCGCCGAGAGGATGAGGAACTCATCGCCCTTGTGCTTGATCTCGGTGCCGCCGTACTTGCTGTAGATGACGCGGTCGCCGACAGCGATGTCGAGCGGGACGCGGTTGCCCTTGTCGTCGATGCGACCCGGGCCGACCGCCAGGACCTCGCCCTCCTGGGGCTTCTCCTTGGCGGTGTCCGGGATGACGAGGCCGGAAGCGGTCGTCTGCTCGGCCTCGAGCGACTTGACGACGATACGGTCTTCGAGCGGCTGGATTGAAACCGACACGATGGGGACCTCCCCTTCTGTTGGATGGTGCTGGTGGGATGTCGAGGGTGGACGGATTCGGTGCCGTGGCGGTCCGCCGTCGCGGGGGTCGGACTGCCATGGCGCTGGCACTCACATGCAGCGAGTGCTAATGAGAAATCTAGGCCGCGATTAGCACTCGGTCAACTCGAGTGCCAGAGAGGCTCGGATCTCGCTGCGCTCGGGTTCCGCGAACTCGGGTCTTCGTGCGGGTCCCGGTGCACCTCCGGTCGCTCCGCGGGCGCTGGCTTGGGTCAGGTCTGCGGCTCGGGGCATGGCAAGGTTTGGGCCGTGGATGTCTCGTCGGTGCGCTGGCTGTCCTCCCCTCGTGGGTCGGCAGCGCTCCGCGACCTGCCGGCATACGACAGCAGCACCGAACTGGCCATCCAGAATGCCCTGCGCGCCGCCGGCCACCCGGCCGAGCTGGTGGCCGCGCTGCTTCTACAGAGCCGGCTGCGCGCAAAGGCACGCGACAAGTTCGCCGAGTTCGCCGACGGGATGCTCTTCACGCCCGAGGGGCTGGAGCAGGCGACGCGGCTCGAGCTGAGTGCGAGCCACGCGGGCCGGTATGCCGCGGCGAGCCTGGCCACCGTGCACGACCTCGGCTGCGGGATCGGGTCCGACGCGATGGCCATGTCGGCGCTCGGTGTCACGGTGATCGGGGTCGACAGCGACCCGGTGACCGCCGCCGTGGCCGACGCGAACCTCCGCCCATGGCCGGACTCGCGCGCTCGCCCAGGGATCGCTCAGGACTTCGAGCCACCGCCCGACCCACTGCACTCTCGCGTCGGTGTCTGGCTCGACCCGGCCCGGCGAACGCCGGGGGTCGCCGACGTGGCGGGCCGGACCCGCCGGATCTTCCGGCTCGACGACATGTCGCCGCCCTGGTCCTACGTGCGTGCCGTTGCCTCGTTCGTCCCGGCCGTCGGGGCCAAGCTGCCGCCGGGCTTCCCCCACGACGAGGTACCCCTCGGCTGCGAGGCCCAGTGGACCTCCTATGTCGGTGACCTCCTCGAGTGCGCCCTGTGGTGGGGGCCGCTCGTCCGCCGCGAGGGGCGGACCGCCTTGCTGCTGCGCCCGGGGCAGCCGCCGGTCGAGGTGGACCAGACGATGGCCGAGGAGTCGACCGGGCTGGCGCGCTCGCTCAGCGACCTCGGGCCGTGGCTCTACGAGCCGGACCACGCCGTCACCCGGGCCGGGTTGCTCGGCGCGGTCACCGCCGCCGTGGGCGGGGTCGAGGTCGACCCGGGCCTCGGG
>JBDTBX010000241.1:0-11096 GCA_039923915.1 Nostocoides sp.
TCCATCCAGCCGAGCATGAGCACCTCGCCCGTGCCGTCCTGCTGCACGACGGCGGCGACCAGACCGGCGTCGTCACGCTTGAGGCGCGCGGCAACGGCCGGGTCGAGCGGGGACATGCGGGCCATTCTGCCCGGCCCGTCGGGGCCGAGCGTGCGGCAGGTGCCGGTATCTGTGCGCCACACCCGCACCTTCGGCCCACTCGACTCCCCGTCCGATGCCCGCAGGAACCGACCGTGTGCCGTGCTGGGTGACGCCGTGGGGCACGATGACGCCATGACGGACCCCGCGCGCTCCGAACGCCTCGCCTACGTTTCCGCGGCGGAGGAGTTCGGTGCCCACGCGGCGACGCTCTGCGATCCATGGGACGTCGCCGACCTCAGCGCTCACATCGTCCTGCGCCAGTCGCGGCCCGACGTCGCCGGAGGCATCATGATCCCGGCACTCGCCGGGCGCCTCGAGCGGGCCCAGAAGGACCTGGCCGGCACCGACTTCGGCGCCCTGCTGGACAAGATTCGGTCCGGGCCTCCCGTGTGGAGCCCGACCCGGCTGGCGCCCGTCGATGAAGCCGTCAACCTCATCGAGGTCTACGTCCACACCGAGGACATCCTCCGCGCCAACGGCCAGGAACCGCGTCGGTTGCCCGCCGACGTCGAGAAGGCGCTCGGTCGAAGGCTGAGGCGGATGGGCACCCTCATGTTCCGCAAGGCCCCCGTCGGCGTTCACCTGGAACCGACCGGTCGGTCCTCGTATGCCGTGCACACACCGACGGATCTGGGCGACGTGCACGTGACCGGGCCGGTCGGGGAACTACTGCTCGTCGCGTACGGGCGGATCCGGGTCGCGAGGGTCGAGGTGACCGGCTCCGATGACGCCATCGCAGCGCTGAGTACCGCCGAGCTGGGTCTCGGCGGCTGACCGGACTCAGCGGACCGGGTGCCCGGCGGCGGCGAGGGCGGCCTTGACAGCGCCGATCGACAGCTCACCGAAGTGGAAGACGCTGGCCGCCAACACCGCGTCCGCGCCGGCCTCGACCGCCGGCGCGAAGTGCTCCACCCGTCCCGCACCGCCGCTGGCGATCACCGGGACCGACACCTCGGCCCGCACCGCCCGGATCAGGTCAAGGTCGAAGCCGGCCTTGGTGCCGTCAGCATCCATCGAGTTGAGCAGGATCTCGCCGGCCCCGAGCTGCTCCGCGCGCACGCACCACGCGACCGCCTCCAGGCCCGCGGACTGCCGCCCCCCGTGCGTCGTCACCTCGAAATGCCCGTCAGCCGCGCGCCGGACGTCGGCGGACAACACGAGCACCTGCGCTCCGAAGCGGTCGGCGATCTCGGCGATCACCTCGGGTCGGGCGATGGCCCCGGTGTTGATCCCCACCTTGTCAGCCCCGTTGCGCAGCAACCGGTCGACGTCCTCGACGGTGCGCACTCCCCCGCCGACGGTGAGCGGGATGAAGACCGCCTCGGCCGTCCGGCGCACCACGTCGTAGGTCGTCTCGCGGTCACCGCTGCTGGCCGTGACGTCGAGGAAGGTGAGCTCGTCGGCGCCCTGTGCGCCGTAGGCCAGAGCCAGCTCGACCGGGTCGCCGGCATCGCGCAGGTTCTCGAAGTTGACCCCCTTGACGACGCGCCCCGCGTCGACGTCGAGACACGGGATCACCCGGACGGCCACGCTCATGGGCCGAGGGTATGCCGCGTAGCGTGGCGCAGTGCCCACCGACCGCCTGACGGATGCCGTCGACCGCGCCGTCGCCCTCGTGCGGACCGCCGAACCTCGTTGCGGGGCAACCGTGGTGATCGCCGTCGACGGACGGAGCGGGACGGGCAAGACAACGTATGCCGGGGTGCTGGCCGCCGCTCTCGAGGCACCGCTCGTGCACCTCGATGACATCTACCCCGGATGGGACGGCCTCACGGCGGCCGTGACGATGGTCGAGCGCGACGTCCTGGCGCTGCTGGCGATCGGCGAGACCGCGTCATACGAGACATGGGACTGGGCCCTGGACCGACCGGGCGAGCGCGTCCTCGTCCCCGCGACGAGCATCCTCGTCCTCGAGGGAGTCGGCGCTGCGGCCCAGCCGGCAGGTGACCACGCCGCCGTCGTCATCTGGCTCGAGGCCGACGACGCGATCCGCAAGGATCGCGCCCTGACCCGTGACGGTGCAGTGTTCGCACAGGAGTGGGACAGGTGGGCGGCGCAGGAGGCGACCCTGTTCGCTGACGACGAGGTCCGCGACCGCGCCGACCTCGTCGTGGACACGACGTCGTGGACCGAGCCGGACGGATCATGATCGGCTGATGTCGTCTACGAGAGCGCCCACACCCGGCGCGGCCGCCCCGCTCGGGTTGGTCGTCCTGGGGCTCGTCGGCGTCGGCTTCTCGCTGCGCAGCCTGATGGCGGCGCTACCGCCACTCGAACCCGCGCTGCGGACCGATCTCGGGCTCTCCGGCGCCGAGATCGGCGTCCTCACCACGCTTCCCGTCCTCTGCATGGGCCTGCTCGCCCCGGTGGCGGCGCGCGTCGGTCACCGGTTCGGCGCCGGGCGGGCTGTCGGCATCGCGATGGTGCTCGTCGCCCTCGGCAACCTGTTGCGGGGACTTGGCGAACTCACCTGGCCGCTGTACCTCGGCACCCTCGTGGCCGGGGTCGGCATCGCCCTCGCCGGCACCCTCATGCCGGGGCTGGTGAAGGGCTTCTTCCCTCCTCAGCGCACCGGCCTGGCCACTGGGCTGTCGATGCTCGCCATGATGGGCGGGGCCGGCGTCGCCTCGGCCGTGTCGGTGCCGCTGGCCGACGAACTCGGCTCGTGGGCCCTGTCGCTCGGACTTTGGGGAGTCGTTGCGGCCATCGGACTGGTCGTCTGGCTCCCGGTCGCGCGGCTCGCCCATCGCGCCCACCTGGCGGCCGACCGCCCCGGGACCGCCACTCACCGGTTGCCCTGGCGCTCCCGGACCGCGTGGCTCGTCGCGGCCTTCATGGCCTGCCAGTCGGTCCAGTTCTACTCGACCCTCGCCTGGCTGGCCCCGACCTACGTCGACGAGCGGTGGACGCCTGCGGCGTCGGGGCTGCTCCTCTCGGTCTTCACCGGCGCCCAGCTCGTCTCCGGACTCGTCTGGCCGTGGCTCACCGACAAGGTCCACGACTGGAGGGTCCTGCTGCTGGCGGCGTGTGTCGTCGGCGTGACCGGCGAGCTCGGCGTCTGGCTGGCCCCGACCGCAGTGCCCTGGATCTGGGCGCTGCTGCTCGGCATCGGTCAGGGCGCCGCCTTCGCGCTGGGGCTGGTCCTGCTCGTCCGGTATGCCGTCGACGCCGCTGCGAGCGCCCGGTTCACCGCGCTCTGCTTCCTCATCTGTTACACGACGGCGGCGATCGGCCCGACGGCCCTCGGTGCGGTTCGCGATGCCACCGGATCCGACCGGTGGATCTGGGCGATCCTCGTCGCGGTCATGGTGCCCCAGGCGGTCTCGGCCCTCGTGCTGCGGCCGGACCGGCCCAAGGTCAGCTGACCTCGCCGCGCACCCCAGCCTCGCCGGCCTCGCCGAGCCCGGCGACGAGGGCGGCCAACCGGGCCGCCTCGTGACGGGACCGGGGGCCGTCCGCCTTCTGGATCGCCATCACCGCCAACGAGTCGGTGTCAGCAAGGTCGAGGGTGACCCAGGGATCGGCCCCGGCGAACTGGACCGCCACGATCTGGCTCCACTCGACCGATCGGGTGCTCAGCAGGTTGCGGACCGTGAGGGTCTCGCGCGTCGGCAGCGCCTTGATCGACGCGTAGCGCAGGAGAAACCAGGCGATCGCCAGGGCCAGCCCGATGAGCATGACCCGGTCGAACGGGGTCCAGTTCCCGGCGTCGTGCGGCCCGGGCAGGAAGAAGGCGACGACCGCGAAGACGAGGACGACGATGACCGCGGCGGTCGTCGCGACGGCCCGGCCCCGACGGGGGCGGAATGGCGCAAAGGCACCGCCGGAGCCCGTCACAGCCGGCAGGCGGCGATGTCGGTCACGATGATCGCCCGCGCCCCCAGCTCCCAGAGCTCGTCCATGATCGTGTTGGTGCGCGTCCGCGGGACCATCGACCGCACGGCACACCAGGTGCCGTTGGCCAACGGGGAGACGGTCGGCGACTCCAGGCCCGGCGTGAGCCGGCAGGCCCGCTCGGCGAGCTCGACCGGAACGTCGTAGTCGAGCATGACGTAGTGCCGGGCCGTGATCACGCCGGTGAGCCGGCGGCGGAGCACGTCGAAGCCGCTGTCCTCGGTGACGTCCTGGCGCCGGATGAGGACCGCCTCGCTGCGCAGGATCGGGTCGCCGAACGTCGCAAGACCCTGCTGCCGCAACGTCGTTCCCGTCTCGACGACGTCGGCAATCGCATCGGCGACGCCGAGGGTGATCGCCGTCTCGACCGCCCCGTCGAGCCGGACGACCCGGGCCCGGATGCCGAGGTCGGCGAGGTGCTTGTCAACGAGACCGGCATACGACGTCGCCACCCGCTTCCCGTCCAGGTCGGCGACCGTCGACACCTCACCCGGCCGCGCGGCATACCGGAAGGTCGACCTCCCGAAGCCGAGGGTCATGACCTCGACCGCCGAGGAGCCAGAGTCGAGCAGCAGGTCGCGACCGGTGATCCCGGCGTCAACGGTGCCCGAGCCGACGTAGACGGCGATGTCGCGGGGGCGCAGGTAGAACAGTTCGAGGCCTCCCTCGGCGTCGGAGACGACGAGCTCCTTGGGGTCGCGGCGGGTGCGGTAGCCCGCCTCGTGCAGCATCTCCCCGGCGGCGTCGGCGAGAGAACCCTTGTTGGGCACGGCAATTCGCAACATGGTGGGCCTTCTACAGGTGGGCGTAGACGTCGTCGGGGGTGAGGTCACATGCGACCATGAGGACCTGGAGGTGGTAGAGCAGCTGGCTGATCTCCTCGGCCGTCTTGTCGCGGCCTTCGTACTCGGCCGCCATCCAGACCTCGGCCGCCTCCTCGACGATCTTCTTGCCGATCGCGTGCACGCCGGCATCCAGCGCCCGGACGGTCCCGGACCCCTCGGGCCGGGTCACCGCCTTGTCGGCCAGCTCGGCATACAGGGTGTCGAAGGACTTCACGTCCCAAGGGTACGGGGACGTGAGCGTGTGCTCCCGTCCCCGTCCGTATCCCGTTGATTGTCAGGCGTTGGCGGCCTCTGCTGCCCGGTCCGGCACGGCCTTGGCCTCGCGGGTCACCTTGACCCACTGGGCGAACCCGTAGAGGACGAAGGCGCCGTAGAAGATGTACATGATCGAGGTCGGGACGTAGCCGGTGGCGAACCCGAGGGGGACGCCGACGAGGTCGACGCCGATCCAGGCCAGCCAGAACTCGTTCCACCCGCGAGCCATGGCGTAGGTCGCGGCCATCGAGCCGACGAAGATCCAGGCGTCGCACCAGAAGTACCACCACTGGGGTGTGTAGAAGGGGTTCGGGGCGGCGTTGGCCAGGGCGACGAACACCTGATGGGCGATGACGGTCCCGAGCAGCCACAGGCCCACGAGCGCGAGCCGCTCACGGGCGGTGGCCCACCGCGGGTTGACGGCTGCGCCGCCCGTCGTGCCGGAGCGCCGGAACTGGTTCCACTGCCACCAGCCGTAGACGCTGGTGAGGAAGAGGAAGACCTGGCGCCCGGACTGGCCGTACAGCGGGATCCGGGAGTCGGCGCCGAACGCGGCACCGATATAGACGAAGAAGAGCATGACGTTGGCGACCATGCCGACGGGCCACGCCCACACGCGGCGCTTCATGCCGTACCACGCGGAGGCGACGCCGATGAGGACGCCGATGAGCTCGAGCCAGTGCAGCTGGTACTTGCCGAACGGGATCGCGGCATCGATCAGCCGCTGGAACAGGTTGCCGGACGATGTCGCGGCGGAGATGACCTGGGTGACCATGAGAGGTGTTCGTCCTTGGAGTTGTCGTGATACCGGGACGAACTCCGGGGAACGTGCATGTCGCGCCGACGGACCCCGAGTGCCCGAGAACACCCGGCGCCGAAGCGTCATACGTGCTGCCTACCATCCGGACTTTCACCGTCGGTCGAGGATTTGCACCTCATCAACCGGCCGCTGGCTGCGGCCGGGTCGCGGACTGTTACCGCCGGTTCGGAATTACACCGACCCCGGAGCACGTGGGGACATCGTATGCCTGCACGCTGAGGATCCCGTATGCCGTGTGGCTCGCTTCACGGCAGGGACCAACAGGTGCCTTGGCGCCGACCGATCAGTGGGCGTGCCGCCTGGCCAGGTCGCGCAGCTGACCGATCGCGGCCGCCGCGTCCTGCGCCCCGTAGACCGCCGACCCGGCGACGAACACGTCGGCGCCGGCCTCGGCGCACTGCTCGATCGTCGAGGCGGAGACGCCGCCGTCGACCTGGACCCAGATGTCCCCCCCGTGCCTGCGCACCGCCTCGCGGACAGCGCGCACCTTGGGCATCTGTTCGGCCATGAAGGACTGGCCACCGAAGCCCGGCTCGACGGTCATGACGAGGACCATGTCGAGCTCGGCCAGCAGGTCGGCATACGGCTCGAAGGGGGTCCCGGGCTTGACCGCCATCGCCGCGCGGGCGCCCGCCGCGCGGATGGCCCGCGCCGTCGCGACCGGGTCGCGCACGGCCTCGATGTGGAAGGTGACCGACTTCGCACCGGCTTCGGCGTAGGGCGGCGCCCAGCGGTCGGGGTCGTCGATCATCAGGTGGCAGTCGAGCGGGATCGGCGAGACCTTGAGCAGCGCCTCGATGACCGGCAGCCCGAGGGTCAGGTTCGGCACGAAGTGGTTGTCCATGACGTCGACGTGGGCCCAGTCGGCCGCGCCGACCCGGTCCAGCTCGGCCTGGAGGTTGGCGAAGTCGGCGGACAGGATGCTCGGCGAGATCAGCACGGTTGCAGCCTAACGACGCGCTACCCCGCGGCGCTCGACGCGATCTTGCGCAGCAGCGCGAAGAACATGCCGTCGGTGCCATGGACGTGCGGCCAGAGCTGGACGAACGGTCCACCGCCCAGGCCACGGATCCGCGAGCCGTCCGTGGCCGTGAACAGGTGTCGGGCGTCGATGATCTCGACGTCGTCGCGGTGCTTGACCGCGTCGCGCACGACGAAGGTCGTCTCCGACAGGTGCGGGCTGCACGTCACGTACGCAATGACCCCGCCGACCGCCGTCGCGTCGACGGCTGAGGCGAGCAGGGATCGTTGGAGCGGCCCGAGCTCGACCAGATCCCCCGGCTGCCGGCGCCAGCGCGCCTCCGGTCGCCGCCGCAGGGCTCCGAGGCCGGTGCACGGTGCATCGACCAGGACCCTCTCGTATGCGGCCGGCTCGTCCTCCCCGACCAGCCGTCCGTCTCCCGTGCGCACCTCGACGGTCCTGCCAGCCGCCCGGGCGGCCGCCGTGGCGGCACGCAGGGACTGACGGACGAGGTCCGCCCGGTGCGGCGTGATCTCGTTGGCCACCAGGTCGGCGCCGGCCTCGACAGCGAGCCCGGCGAGGAGCCCGGCCTTGCCGCCGGGTCCGGCGCACAGGTCGAGCCAGCGACCCGCGGCCGGGCCGGAGACCGACGTCGCGGCGGCTGCGAGTGCGAGGGCGACGAGCTGTGACCCCTCGTCCTGGACCGCCGCACGTCCGTCACGCACCTCGGGCAGGGCGCTCGGATCGCCATGCGGGAGAACGGCGCCCACGCGGGAGAGTTCACTGGGCTCGGCACCACCGTCGAGCAATTCGTCGACACTCGCGAGACCGGGCCGTGCCACGAGCGCCACGCGCGGCGCCACGTTGTCGATCTCGACAAGCGCGGTCAGATCCGCGGCGACCGACTCCGCCGTGGACGCCCCATGACCGAGCAGGGCCTGACGCAACGCCCGGACGAGCCACTCCGGGTGCGACTCGCGCGCCGCCAGTGCCGTGACGGGATCGTCCTCGGTGACGACGGCCGAGACCCAGTCCTCGCGGGACCGCTCGGAGAGCCGGCGCATCACGGCATTGACGAGCCCGGACGCGCCGGCCCCGTTGACCTGGCGGGCGAGGGCGACGGTCTGGTCGGCCGCAGCGTGCTCCGGCACCCGCATCCCGAACAGCTGGTGGGCGCCCAGGCGCAGCGTGTCACGGACGCCGGGGTCGAGCCGGTCGACCGAGCGGTCCGCAGCGACCGCGATGAACCGGTCGTAGAGCCCCTGCCAGCGGATCGTCCCGAACGCCAGCTCGGTCGCGAACGCAGCATCGCGGCCGTCGATCCGGTTGCGGCGCAACACGTTGGCGAGCTCGAGGTTGGCATAGGCGCCGTCATCGACGGCGCGGAGCAGCGTGTAGGCCGCTAGCCGGGCGGGGTCGCCGTGGCGGCCGCGGTCCCGTGGGCGGGTGACCGAGCGGCGCGGCCCGCCGGGCGGTCGGCCGCGGCCGCTCCGGCCTCTCTCGGGAGTCGAACCCTGCTCAGGCATCGGTCTCGAACCGTTCCCCCGGCTCGATCCGGACGCCACGCGCCCAGTCGGCAGCGGCCATGGGTTGCTTTCCATGGGGCTGCACCTTGCCGAGAACGACGACCCCCGAACCGGTTCCGACGCGAACCGCCGACTTGCTGACCCCGAGCTCACCGGGCGACAACGCCAGGCCGAGCCCACTGTCGATCGTCACGGGCAGGACCTTGACCCGCTCGCCGCGCAGCGACGTCCAGGCGCCGGGCGCGGGGGTGCACGCGCGGACCAGCCGGTCCACGGCATACGCCGGCACCGCCCACCGGATCCGGGCATCGGCGACCTCGAGCTTCGGGGCGAGCGAGACACCGTCTCCCGGCTGCGGCACCGGGACGAGCGATCCGTCGGCGAGGCCGTCCATGGTGGCGACGAGGAGCCCGGCGCCGCGCTCGGCGAGCCGCTCGAGCAGAGCGCCCGAGGTGTCGTCGGGGCGCACGGCCTCGGTCATCGTGCCGATGACCGGGCCGGTGTCGAGCCCGGCCTCGATCCGGAAGGTGCTCGCGCCGGTGACCTCGTCGCCGGCCATGACGGCGCGCTGGACGGGGGCGGCGCCGCGCCAGGCCGGCAGCAGCGAGAAGTGCAGGTTGATCCAGCCGTGGCGCGGGATGTCGAGCGCGGACGTCGGTATGAGGGCGCCGTAGGCGACCACCGGGCAGGCGTCAGGGGCCAGGTCGCGCAAGGTGGACTGGAACTGCGGGTCCTTCGGCGTGGCCGGTGTGAGGACGCGTATGCCGTGGTCCTCGGCAGCCGCCCGCACCGGTGACGGCTGGAGGCGTCGCCCGCGCCCAGCCGGTGCGTCGGGGCGGGTGATGACCGCCACGACCTCGTGAACGGAGTCGATGAGCGCGAGCAGCGACGGCACGGCCGGCGCCGGGGTTCCGGCGAAGACGAGGCGCATGCGGTTACAGCCCGCGGCCGAACGTCGCGTGCGGGCTGACCCTGACCGAGGGGGCCGCCTCGCCGAGGGTGCGCGCCTCGCGGATGAGCCGCATCGCCTCCTTGCGGGCGTCGGCATCCAGTCGGTCGATGAACAGGATCCCGTCGAGGTGGTCGGTCTCGTGCTGCACGGCCCGGGCCAACAGCTCAGAACCCTCGAGGAACACCGGCTCGCCCCACTGGTTGAAGCCGCGCGCCACGACCGACAGCGCCCGCCGACAGTCGAACGTCATTCCGGGGAAGGACAGGCAGCCCTCGGGGCCGAACTGCTCCTCGGCCGAGAGGGTGAGGTCGGGGTTGACCAGGTGACCGACGATCCCGTCGATGTTGTAGGTGAACACCCTCAGCCCGACGCCGATCTGGGGGGCAGCGAGACCGGCTCCGGGCGCGTCGAGCATTGTCTCGGTGAGGTCCTTGACGAGGCCGCGCAGCTCCTTGTCGAACGTGACGACCGGGTCCGCCGGCGTCCGCAGCACGGGGTCGCCGAAGAGGCGGATGTTCGCGATCGTCACGGCGGTCAGTCTAGGTCGGTCACCGTCAGGCCAGGTCGCGTGGGTCGAGGCGCACGGTGAGCCCGCCACCCTCCTTGCGGGCGCTCCGGGCGGCCTTGGCCAGCCTCAGGACGGACGGCCACCCGCCGCCCTCCGCCGCATACGAGACCGGCCCGAGCAGGACCGCACGGGCCTGGGGTGCAGTGGCGCGGTCGCCGGGGTGGCCGGCCTCCGCGACCGGTGTCGGACCGAGCACGACGATGTCAGGGGGCAGTTCGAGCCCGCCGACGAAGCCGGCGACGATGACCCGCTCCCCCTGCACGATGGCCGCGCGACGGGCCGGCGGCAGACCGAGCGCCGACCTGTCCGCAAGCTCGCGTCCCGCGAACCAGCCGGGGTCCCACCGGACCAGGGCCTCGACGGCCGGCACCGGCGTGTGAGTGGGCGCCCCGACGAGCACGACCCGACCCTCGGGTGAGGTCGGCGAGGCGCCACGCGGCCGGACGAGGGCGGCAGCGGCGAGCCAGCGACGGAGCGCCTCCTCACCTGAGTCGAGAGTCGGCCGGTCGAGGCTGGCCCAGGCGTCGAGCAGGAGGCACGCGGCATACCCGCCCTCGGCCACCGGCTCGGCGCCGGGAGTGGCAATGACGAGCGCCGGCGTCCCCGCGACGGAGGTCAGCACCTGGCCGGACCCGCTCGTGTGCACCGGAATCCCGCGGAACGCGCGGCCAAGCTCCTCGGCTGTGCGACGGGCACCGGTCACGGCCGCGCGGAGACGGTGGTCGCCGCAGTGCGGGCAGGCGAACTCGACAACCGGCCGGGCACACCACCGGCACTGGGGTACGGACGAACCGGAGGTGATTGCGACCGGGCCCGCGCAGACGGCGCACCGGGCCGGCCGGCGGCAGGTGGCGCAGGACATCGAGGGCAGGTAGCCGCGACGGGGCACCTGGACGAGAACCGGGCCGACGGCCAGCGCGGCCCGTGCGGCCTCCCAGGCAACCGAGGGCAGGTGAGCCGAGGAGGCCGCGGGATCGCGCGCGAGGTCGGCTTCCTCACCCGCGACCCGGACGATGGGCGCGGTGCGCCGCAGGGCGTCATGCGGAGCCTCGATCCGGGCGAGCATTCCCGACTCGATGAGGGCCTCGACGGCCACCGTCCGGGAGAAGCCGCCGGAGAGAACCGCCGCCCCCG
>JBDTBX010000242.1:0-3436 GCA_039923915.1 Nostocoides sp.
CGCGGGCAAGACCCTCGGTATGACGATGGGTGCGCGTCGCCGCCCTGACGCCGCCAAGACCGACGCCACCAAGACGACAACGGGAGCGAAGTAACATGGAATTCGAATTCAATGAGGATTTGTCCGACGTCCGCGGCCTGGCAGACCAGATCTTCTCCGCCCAGTCCGATGTGACGCACCTGCGGACGGTGGAGCAGAGCGGCGGCCACGACGCCAAGTTGTGGAAGAGCCTTGCGGACTCCGACCTACTGGGCATCGCGTTGCCCGAAGAAGCTGGCGGCGCCGGCATGGGCATGCTCGGGCTGATGGCCGTGCTGGAGCAGCAGGGTCGCCGCGTAGCGTCCGTGCCCCTCTGGTCTTCGATCGCAGGCGCGGCGCTGCCCATTGCCGAGTTCGGCAGCCCCGAGCAGATCTCGGCCTGGCTGCCGGGTCTGATCGACGGCTCACACATCGTGACCGGCGCGCTCGAGACCGGTTTCGGATACGACGTCCCCGTGCGCGCCGAGGCCGATGGTGACGGCTGGCGCCTGCACGGTGAGATCGCGTCCGTGCCCGCCGCCGACGTGGCCGCCGCCCTGCTGGCGCCGGTCCGACTGCCCGACGGCGGCGTCGCCGTCGTGCTGGTGCGCACCGACGCCGACGGCCTGGCCCGCACCCCGCTCAGCGTCACCAACTACGAGAGCAGTGCAACGGTGAGCTTCGACGGCGTCTCCGTGGCCGCCGGCGACGTCCTTCCCGGCGACGGCGCGCAGATCCTGGCGTGGACGGTCCGCCGTGCACGGGTCGCACTCGCGTCGATCGCCATTGGTGTGTGCTCGGAGGCGCTCGCGCAAACCGCGGCCTACACCTCGCAGCGAATTCAGTTCGGTCGTCCGCTCTCGACGAACCAGGCCGTCGCCGTACGCGCCGCTGATGCTTATCTCGACTCCGAGAGCATCCGGCTCACGACCCAGCGCGCCGCCTGGCTGATGGACCTCGGCAAGGAGGACGAGGCGGAGGCCGCGGCCCTGGTCGCGAAGTACTGGGCCTCGAAGGGCGGCCTGCGCGCCGTCCACGCCACCCAGCACCTGCATGGCGGCATGGGCGCGGACATCGACTACCCGATCCACCGCTACTTCCTGTGGGGCCGGCAGATCGCGTTCACTTTGGGCAGCGCCGGCTCGATCGGCGCCGAGCTGGGCGATGCGCTCGAGAGGGGCGCATCGATCGGCTCGCCCGAGTGACCGACCCCGAGAACCTCGCGGCCCAGAAAATTTGATCGATCCTGGTACCGCCCATCCTGGGAGGCGAGCGCCACAAATCATCTTGGAGAGTGCACGTTGGAAACATTCACCGAAATCGTCCGGCTGCGCGCCGAGGACGACAAGGTCGGGCTCCGGTTCGACGACCAGTCCTGGACATGGCGCCAGGTCGTCCAGGAAGGCGCCGACCGCGCAGCAGCCCTCGTGAGACTCGTCTCGCCCGCGCCGGCTGACCGCCAAATCCACATCGGCGTGCTCCTGGAGAACGTGCCGGACTTCGTCTTCTGGCTCACCGCGGGGCCGCTCGCCGGAGCGGCCGTCGTCGGCATCAACGCCAGCCGCAGCGGGCCCGAGTTGGCGCACGATATCCAGCACGCCGACGTCGACATCATCATCACCGAGGACAAGCTCGCACACCTGGTGGAGGGCACCGGCCACGGCGTACCGCCGGAGCTGGTTCTCAATGTCGACCAGCCGTCCTACCTGGAGACGCTGGCCCCGTACCGGGGCGCAGGCCTGCCCGAATCCATCACGACGCCGGATCAGCTGGCATTGCTCCTGTTCAGCTCAGGCTCGACCGGCGCACCCAAAGCTGTCATCGTCGGACAGGGCAGACTGGGCCGTCTGGCCGAGGTACTCGTCGACCGGGTGTCGATGCGCAGGGATTCGGTCACCTACTTGTGCATGCCGCTTTTCCACGGCAACGCCGTGATGATGAACCTCGCCGTCGCCATGCGAGTCGGCGCGACGGTGGGCATGACCAGAAAGTTCTCCGCCAGCAGGTTCGCCGACGATATCCACCACTTCGGGGCGACCTACGTCAACTACGTCGGTCGGGCACTGTCCTATGTCCTCAGCCAACCGGAGAATCCCCGCGACCGGACGGGCACCCTCGAGCTTGCCTTCGGCACCGAGGCCTCGGAAGCTGATGTCGCACGCTTCACCGAGCGGTTCGGTTGCGAGGTCATGGAGGGCTACGGGCTCAGCGAAGGAGTGTTCCGCCTTGGTCGCACCCCCGATTCCCCGGCCTACTCTTTGGGTAGGCCTCAAGGCGACCTCGACATCCGGGTGCTCGATGAGCAGACCGGGGAGGAGTGCCCGCGAGCGGAGTTCGACACGAGCGGCCGGCTCACCAATCCCGGGGCGGTAGGCCAGATGGTCGCCGTTGGCCTTGCCCACACGTTCGAGGGCTACTACAAAAACCCCGAGGCAATGAGCGACCGCGTCCGAGGCGAGGATTTCTGGTCCGGCGACCTGGGCTACCGAGACGCGGCGGGGTACTTCTACTTCGCCGGACGGTCCTCGGATTGGCTACGGGTCGATAGCGAGAACTTCTCCGCAGCACCAGTGGAGCGAGTTCTCCAGCGCGTCCCCGGCGTTGCTGCGGCACCCGTATTCGCGGTGCCCGACCCCAGCACGGGCGATCAAGTGATGTGCGCAGTGGAGATGGCCGCGGGCGAGCAGTTCGATGCCGCGGACTTCGGAGCGTTTCTCGCTGAGCAGCCGGAGATGGGTGCCAAGTGGTGGCCCACCTATGTGCGGGTGATCGACCAGATCCCGTTGACCGGCAGCGGCAAGGTCAACAAGGCACCGCTTCGTAGTGCCGCGTGGAACACCCCCGACCCCGTCTATATCCGGGTCGGCAAGACCAGCTCCTACGGCAAACTCGATGACGTTCAGCGGGCAGCGATCGAGGCCGATTTCCTCAGCCACGGCCGCGCCGGACTCTTGCCTGCCCACCTACCCGAAGCCGCACCAGCAACGAACTGACACAGTCCTAGTTCAGAGGGTTCATTGTCGGACCACTCCGGCCTCGACAAGCGAACCCGACAAACAGCACTGGGCGCCCAGTGGCCTCGAATCGTTGAAAATCCAAGGAGACTGATGAAGGTTCTAATTATCGGTGGTACCGGCATGATCGGCACCGCCACCGCCACATACCTGCGCGAGCAGGGCGACGACGTGACAGTGGCCGCCCGCACTGCGCCGGCGCCGGGCACGGTCGCCAACGAGTTCCCCGTCCTGCTCGGCGACTACAGCGAGGGAGGCTTCAACACCTCGGACCTGGCCCCGTTCGAGGGAATCGTCTTCGCCGCGGGCAACGACATCCGACACATCCCCGCCGACGCCGACCGGGCCGAGTTCTGGGAGAAGATGCAGATCGGTGGCGTGCCGCGGTTCGCCGCGCTGGCCAA
>JBDTBX010000243.1:0-3361 GCA_039923915.1 Nostocoides sp.
ATTGATCGATTGAACAATCGGAAATCAACGGGAGAGGAAATGTCTGAAATAAGCGGCGGTGAAGTCATCGTCAGGATGCTGCAGGCGGAGGGCGTGCAAAAGGTGTTCGGCATCATCGACGGGACCTACTTCGGTCTCTACAGCGCGCTGGCAGATTCGGGCATCTCGCTCTACTCGCCCCGCCACGAGGCCGCCGCCGCCCACATGGCCGGCGCCTACGCCCGGGTCACCGGCCGCCTGGGAGTCGTGATCGCATCGAACGGCCCGGGGGTCGCCAACGTCCTTCCCGGGGTCGCCGTCGAGCAGGGAGAGGGCAACCGGATCCTGCTCATCACCTCTGCCAAACGGGTCGGCATCGGGCACCCTGACCGGGGTGGGTCCTACCAGTACTTCAACCAGACCGGGGTCATCGCGGCGATGGCCAAATGGTCGGGCTACGTCCCGTCCGCCAGCCGTATCCCGGAGCTGTTGCGCCGAGCCCTGCGCATCTGCCACAGCGGCCGGCCGGGGGTGGTCCATCTCGACATCCCCGAGGACATCGTGAACGGCCCGAGCGGCCTCGACCTCAAGGTCGTGCGCGCCCCGGAGAGCTACCGCCGGACCGTGCCGACGCAGCCGGATCCCGTTCTGATCGAGCGGGCCGCGCGTCTGCTGGCCGGCGCCGAGCGCCCCCTCATCCATGCCGGCTCCGGGGTCTACCACGCTGGGGCTGAGGCAGAGCTGGCCCGGCTTGCCGGCATACTCGCTGCGCCTGTGACCACCTCCTGGGCCGCCCGGGGCGCCTTGCCCGAGACCCGGGCCGAGGCGGTCCCGATGACCGCCCTCGGGCTCAACGCCGAGGTCCGCACCGATGCGGATGTCGTGCTCGTGGTGGGATCACGGCTCGGCGAGACCGACTGGTGGGGCAGAGCCCCGAACTGGGGCAGCCCGGCTCGACAGGTGACGATCCAGGTCGATCTCGACGAGGAGATGATCGGAGTCAACAAGCCGGTTACCGTCGCGCTGCTGGCCGACGCACGCGAGGCCCTCCGCGCGCTCGCCGATGCCGTGGAGGCTCTGGGTGTTCCTGCGTATGCCGCCCGCACCGGCCGCCTCTCGTCGCTTCGCCAGCAGTGGGTCAACGAGCGGACCAAGCTCGACCAGCCCCTGTCCAAGACTGGATCACCGGTGCAGCCCGCCCTGGTGCCGGCGACCGCCCAGAAGGTGATGCCCGAGGACACGCTGTGGGTCTTCGACGGGGGGAACACCGTGGTCTGGTCGAACTTCTACCACGAAGCCCGGGTGCCACGGTCCATCCTTTCGACGTTCAAGTTCGGGATGCTCGGCGCCGGCATGGGACAGGCCCTAGGGGCTGCGGTCGCGGCGCCAGATCGCCGGGTGTGCTGCATCATCGGGGACGGCGCCTTCGGGATGCACACCGCAGAGGTCGAGACGGCCGTCAGGCTGCACCTCCCGATCGTCTTCGTCGTCCTGGTTGACGGACAGTGGGGCATGGTCAAGATGAGCCAGCAGATCGCGGCCCACCCGGTCGCGACCATCGCACGAAAAGTCCTCACCCACTCATCGCTTCCGGCCGGCCAGGTCGTCTATGCCGACTTCAAGCCCTGCCGCTACGACCTCGTGGCAAAGGCCTTCGGTGCCCATGGAGAGCACGTCACCAACAGTGCTGACGTGCAGCCGGCGCTCGAACGGGCGCGTGACTGTGGTGGTCCGGCAGTGGTGCACGTCGACGTCGACAACGTCGACCACATGTGGGCGCCCGGCCTGCTCACCTTCAAGAAGATGCACCAGGAACCGAAAGGATGACGGTATGAGCGATTCGTCAGTCCTGGTCACCGTGGGCAGTGGCTACCTCGGCTCGCTCGTCGTGGCCCGTCTGTCCGGGCGGGCCGTGCCCACCGTGTCGGTCGACGTCCGGGTGCCTCGCGATCGATGCCCGGGGGTCGACCACGTGCCCGGTGACGTGAGGACGGCTGACCTGGCGGGTCACCTCCGGAGCCACGACGTGACCACCGTGATCCACCTGGCGGCGATCGTCGAGCCACCGCCGGGCATGGCCGACGGTGAGCTCGAGGACATCGAGGTCGGCGGGACCCGCCGCGTCATCGAGGCGTGTGTGGCGGCGGGAGTCCGGCACCTGACCCTGACGTCCTCCGGGGCGGCATACGGGTATCACCGCCGCAACGACGGACACCTGCTCACCGAGGACGAGTCCACGCCGGGCAGCGCGGACTTCGCCTACTCGCGGCACAAAGCGGCGGTCGAGTCCCTCGTCGTGCGGACGCGCCGGCTCCACCCCGAGCTCGCCGTTCTCCTGCTTCGTCCGGGCACGATCCTCGGGGCTCGCACCGACAACCAGATCACCGCCTTGTTCACCGGGCGCATGATGATGACGCTCCGCGAGGCTGACCCCCCGTTCGTCTTCATCTGGGACGAGGACGTCGCGGACGTTGTCGTCGACGGCGCGCTCAGCGAGCGCACCGGCACCTACAACCTCGCTGGGGACGGCGTGATGACGATGCGGGACATCGCCACCGTCGAGGGGGCCCGCGTCGTGGCCCTTCCGGCCCGTGGGGTCCGGCTGGCGCTCGGGCTCGCCAAACGTCTGGGTGTGGGGCGGTACGGGCCTGAACAGGTGGACTTCCTTCTGCACCGCCCGGTTCTCGACAACACCAGGCTGCGGCGCGACTTCCCCGGGATGCCGCGCAAGACGACCCGTGAGGTCTACGAAGTCTTCCGTCAGGGCCGGTCCCGTGACTAGGGGCGAGGCCCCGGGGGGCCGCGGCCCGGGCACCGTGATCGACGGCGCCGTGGCCGTCGTCACCGGAGCTGGAGGGCAGATCGGTCGCCGGCTGATGGCTGACCTCGAGGCTGCAGGGGCGGTTGCCGTGGGTCTGGATCTGCCCGGCGCTCTTCCCGCGGGTGACCAGCGGTACGTCGCCTGCGACATCACCGACGAGCCCCAGGTCCGGGGCACGTTCGCCGCACTGCGGGACCGGTACGGACGCCTTGACCTGCTGATCCTGTGCGCCGGGCTGTCGGCCATCGGACGGTTCGAGGACCACGACCTCGACATGCATCGTGCGGTCATGGAGGTGACCCACCTCGGTGCGGTGGCCTGCACGCTTGCTGCACTGCCGGATCTGCGGCGATCGCACGGCCGGGTTGTCCTCATCGGTTCGGTCGCCGGATTCGCGCCGGTCCTCGGGCGGCCGCCCTACGTGGCAGCCAAGCACGCGGTCACCGGCCTGTTCACGGCGTTGCGCACGGAGCTGCGGGCCGCCGGGGTCGGGGTGACGATCGTCCACCCGACCTTCGTCACCGGTGGCATGGCCGAGGTCGCCCGGCGAAGCCAGGAGAC
>JBDTBX010000244.1:0-3523 GCA_039923915.1 Nostocoides sp.
CCTCAAGGTCCAGGACCTGATGGGTGATGAGCTGCTCTACCGCGAGATGAAGAGCTGGTTCGGCAAGTACTTCGAGGGCTTCATGGGCGCCACGGCGATCCAGAAGCGTCTCGAGACCTTCGACATCGCTGCGGAGGTCGAGTCGCTGCGCGACACGATCGCGAACGGCAAGGGCCAGAAGAAGGTCCGGGCGCTCAAGCGTCTCAAGGTGGTCGATGCGTTCCGCAAGACGCAGAACAGCCCCCTGGGCATGGTGCTCGACGCCGTTCCCGTCATCCCGCCGGACCTGCGCCCGATGGTGCAGCTCGACGGCGGGCGCTTCGCGACCTCCGACCTCAACGACCTGTACCGCCGTGTGATCAACCGGAACAACCGCCTCAAGCGACTGCTGGACCTGGGCGCGCCCGAGATCATCGTCAACAACGAGAAGCGGATGCTCCAGGAGGCCGTGGACTCGCTGTTCGACAACGGCCGTCGTGGGCGTCCGGTCACCGGCCCGGGCAACCGGCCGCTGAAGTCGCTCTCGGACATGCTCAAGGGCAAGCAGGGTCGGTTCCGTCAGAACCTGCTGGGCAAGCGCGTCGACTACTCGGGTCGGTCGGTCATCGTCTCCGGTCCGCAGCTCAAGCTGCACCAGTGCGGCCTGCCGAAGTACATGGCGATCGAGCTGTTCAAGCCGTTCGTGATGAAGCGTCTGGTCGACCTCTCGCACGCGCAGAACATCAAGTCCGCCAAGCGGATGGTGGAGCGCGCCGTACGCCCCGAGGTATGGGACGTGCTCGAAGAGGTCATCGCCGAGCACCCGGTGCTGCTCAACCGTGCACCTACGCTGCACCGCCTCGGCATCCAGGCCTTCGAGCCGCAGCTGATCGAGGGCAAGGCCATCCAGATCCACCCGCTCGTCTGCTCGGCGTTCAACGCCGACTTCGACGGTGACCAGATGGCAGTGCACCTGCCGCTCTCTGCGGAGGCGCAGGCTGAGGCCCGGATCCTGATGCTGTCGACGAACAACATCTTGAAGCCGTCCGACGGTCGCCCCGTGACCATGCCCACCCAGGACATGATCATCGGCATCTTCTTCCTGACCCGGGCCGACAACGGCGCGGTCGGCGAAGGCCGGGCGTTCTCCTCCATCGGCGAGGCGATCATGGCCTTCGACAAGGGTGAGATCACGATCCAGTCGAAGATCCGGCTCCGTCTCGAGGGTGTCGTGCCCCCGGCCGACGCGCCCGTGCCCGAGGGCTGGGAGACGGGTGACCCGGTCACGCTCGAGACGACCCTGGGTCGCGCGCTGTTCAACCAGACGCTGCCCTCGAACTACGAGTACGTCGAGTTCAACGTGGGCAAGCGTGAGCTGGGCCGGATCGTGAACAACCTCGCGGAGCGCTACACCAAGGTGGAGGTTGCCGCCAGCCTCGACGCCCTCAAGGACACCGGCTTCTACTGGGCCACGTTCTCGGGCGTCACGGTCTCCATCGAGGACGTGGTGACCCCGGCCAACAAGCCGGAGATCCTGGCCAAGTACGACGAGAAGGCCGCCAAGGTCCAGTCGCAGGCCGAGCTCGGTCTGATCACCGACGACGAGCGTCGTCAGGAGCTCATCGAGATCTGGACCCAAGCCTCCAACGAGGTCGCCAAGGCGATGGAAGCCAACTTCGACAAGAACAACCCGATCTACATGATGGTCGACTCCGGTGCGTCCGGGAACATGATGCAGATGCGTCAGGTTGCGGCCATGCGTGGTCTGGTGGCGAACCCGAAGGGCGAGATCATCCCGCGCCCGATCAAGGCGAACTTCCGTGAGGGCCTCTCGGTCCTGGAGTACTTCATCTCCACCCACGGTGCCCGCAAGGGACTCGCCGACACCGCGCTGCGTACCGCCGACTCGGGTTACCTGACCCGTCGACTGGTGGACGTGTCGCAGGACGTGATCATCCGTGAGGACGACTGCGGCACCGAGCGCGGCATGCCCAAGGTCATCGGTGTGCGGGGCGAGGACGGCGTGGTCCGCAAGGACGAGAACGCCGAGACCTCGGCGTACGCCCGGACTGCGGCCACCGACATC
Organism: Nostocoides sp.; assembly: GCA_039923915.1. GTDB lineage: Bacteria > Actinomycetota > Actinomycetes > Actinomycetales > Dermatophilaceae > Nostocoides. Next base: position 2,066 of record JBDTBX010000244.1, read on the forward strand.
ACTCACCCCGACACCGGAGCGGTGCTGGCTGCTGCCGGCGCCGACCTGGGTGACGTCCAGATCGAGGGGCTCGTCGCCGCCGGCATCGAGCAGGTCAAGGTCCGCTCCGTGCTGACGTGTGATGCCAAGACCGGGACGTGCTCCAAGTGCTACGGCCGTTCGCTGGCCACCGGCAAGATGGTCGACATCGGTGAGGCCGTCGGCATCATCGCGGCGCAGTCCATCGGTGAGCCCGGCACACAGCTGACGATGCGCACCTTCCACACCGGTGGTGTGGCTTCGGCGGACGACATCACCCAGGGCCTGCCGCGTGTCGTCGAGCTGTTCGAGGCGCGCACCCCCAAGGGTGTCGCCCCGATCGCCGAGGCCTCGGGCCGGATCCAGATCGAGGAGACCGACAAGGCGCGGGCGATCCTGCTCACGCCCGACGACGGCACCGAGGAGCAGCGCTACCCGGTGACCAAGCGGTCGCGCCTGCTCGTCAAGGACGGCGACCACGTCGAGGTCGGCACCTCGCTGACCGTCGGCTCGATCGACCCCAAGCAGGTGCTACGTATCCTCGGCCCGCGGGCCACCCAGAAGCACCTCGTCGACCAGGTCCAGAAGGTCTACGTCCAGCAGGGTGTGTCGATCCACGACAAGCACATCGAGGTCATCGTCCGCCAGATGCTTCGCCGGATCACCGTCATCGAGTCCGGCGACGCCGACCTGCTGCCCGGCCTGCTGGCCGAGCGGGGCCGCTTCGAGGACGAGAACCGGCGCACGATCGCCGAGGGTGGTCGGCCGGCCTCGGGTCGCCCCGAGCTCATGGGCATCACCAAGGCCTCGCTCGCGACCGACTCCTGGCTCTCGGCCGCCTCCTTCCAGGAGACGACCCGGGTGCTCACCGAGGCCGCGATGGAGGGTCGCTCCGACCCGCTCCTCGGCCTCAAGGAGAACGTCATCCTCGGCAAGCTGATCCCTGCGGGCACGGGCCTGCCCCGCTACCGCAACATCGCGGTGGAGCCGACCGAGGCGGCGCGCGCCGCGATGTACGCGTTGCCGAGCTATGACGACTACCCCTACCCGGCCTTCGGCCCGGGCTCGGGTGAGGCGATCCGGCTCGACGACGCCGAGCTTGGTCTGGACCTCTGACAGGCCCAGCCACAGCGGCCCAAGGGGCGCGTATGCCGTCAGGAGACTGACCGGCATACGCGCCCTTGGCTTCGAAGCAGGGCCGAGGCGCTCGCGCGCTCGCCCCGGTCGACCGTCGAGCCCCTCGCGCGTCGGGTGACCCATCCGGACGGGGTGCCGGCGCCGAACCCCTCCCATGCGACATCCTCGGCTCCGGAACTGGCCCTATGCACTGAACGGACTGATCGCGGCCGCAGCGGGGATGGCCACCGGCCACCTCGTCGCAGCCGTGGTCAATCCCGCCGCCTCGCCCGTCCTGGCGATCGGGTCGACGGTCATCGATGC
>JBDTBX010000245.1:0-3291 GCA_039923915.1 Nostocoides sp.
TCTTCATCGGCGGCGGCGAGTACCTCCTGCTCCATGGGGACAACCTGTTCCTGCGGGGATCCGGTGTGCTCTCGTTCGTCTTCTCCATCGTGATGACGTTCTTCGAGCTGTTCATCGAGTTCCTCCAGGCCTTCATCTTCGCCATCCTCACCGCGCTCTACCTCGCCGACGCGGTGGCGGAGGAACACTGACCTGCTCGGTGCAGCCGGACCACCCAACTGAAATAGCCTCCCGCATCGCACGTGACGCATCAGGCGCCACGTGTCATCTGAAAGGAACAGACATGACCGGCTCAATCGCCTACCTCGGCTACGGCCTCGCCGCCATCGGCCCCGGTATCGGTATCGGCCTCATCTTCGCGGCCTACATCAACGGGGTGGCCCGCCAGCCCGAGGCACGCGGCATGCTCCAGACCATCGCCTTCACCGGCTTCGCACTCACCGAAGCGCTCGCCATCTTGGGTCTGGTCTTCGCCTTCGTCTTCAAGTGATCGGGCCTGTCCCTCATCCCCTCGACCCTGCAACGTAAGGACGCGACGTGATCCACGCAGCGATTCCGGCAGCCGATGGCAACGGCTGGGGCGGCCAACTGCCGCTCATCCCGCATCCGGCCGAGCTGATTGTCGCCTTGGTCGCCTTTGCCATCCTCTACTGGCTCTATGCCACGAAGGTGGTGCCGCGCATGGAGGAGCTGTATGCCGAGCGCGCAGCGGCCATCGAGGGTGGCATGAAGCAGGCCGAACTGGCCCAGGCCCAGGCCCAGGCAGCGCTCGACCAGTACAACGCCCAGCTGCACGAGGCGCGGGCCGAGGCCAACAAGATTCGTGAGGACGCGCGCGCCCAGGGCGCCTCGATCGTCGCGGAGATGCGCGGCCAGGCCCAGAGCGAGTCCGCCCGGATCACCGAGGCCGGCAAGAAGCAGATCGACGCCGAGCGTCAGTCCGCCGTCGTCTCGCTGCGTTCCCAGGTCGGCGCCATGTCGACCGAGCTGGCCAGCCGCATCGTCGGGGAGTCCCTCCACGACCAGGCGCGTCAGTCCGGGATCGTCGACCGGTTCCTCGCCGAGCTCGAGGCGGGCGACATCGTGCCGGAGAAGGTCGGAGCCGCCGCCAGTGCAGCGTCCGCCGCCGCGGGCACCGACGAACCGACCGGCGACACGACCTTCGACCAGGGGTCCTGATGCACGGCTCGTCCCGCGCGGCGGTCGCCAAGGGACAGGCGGCACTGGACGCCGCCCTCGCACCCGACGCCGACTGGAACGTCCTCGCGGAGGACCTCTTCGGGATCCTCGGCGCGATCGACCGCAGCGCGACCCTGCGCCGGGCGCTCGCCGACCCCTCCCGGGACGGCGACGCCAAGCGTGACCTCGCCGCCCGGCTCTTCGGTGGCAAGGTCGGTGTGGCGGCGACGTCGGTCATCACCTCGCTCGCGGCCCAGCGGTGGTCCGCCGACCGCGACCTCGCTGACACGGTCGAGAGCCTGGCCGTGCAGACCGTCCTCGCCGAGGCCGAACGGGGTGGCCGCAGTGACGCCGTCGAGGACGAGCTGTTCCGGTTCGAACGCATCGTCGCCGGCAACCCCGAGCTGCGGGAGGTGCTCTCCCATCGCAACGCCGACGCCAGCGGCAAGGCCGGCGTCGTCACCCGGCTGCTCGAGGGCAAGGCGGCACCAGAGACGCTCCGACTGGCGCAGCAAGCCGTGTCAGCGCCCCGCGGCCGTCGGCTGGAACGGACCTTGGAGACCTACCTGAGCCTGGCCGCGGGCCGACGTGACCAGTTGACCGCGGTGGTCACCTCGGCGGCCCAGCTCACCGATCAGCAGCAGGCCCGTCTCGCCTCGGCGCTGGAGGGCGTCTACGGCAAGGCGATCAACCTGCAGGCGGTCATCGACCCTGACGTCATGGGCGGTCTTTACGTCCAGATCGGCGACGAGGTCGTCGACGGCACCATTCTGCGTCGCGTCGACGAAGCCCGACGGCACCTTTCCGGGGGCTGACCGCCCGCCAACCGACCGACCCGCCAACCCACCGCCAAGGCGGCCAGCAGGTACCCCAGCAGGACAACCGCACATCCGAAACTTCGGCCCAACCACGAGGGCCGGCAACCGAGGAGAAGAACTGACATGACGGAGCTTTCGATCCGTCCGGAGGAGATCCGGGACGCGCTGGACAGTTACGTCCAGTCCTATGAGCCCGGCGCGGCCTCCCGCGAAGAGGTCGGCCGCGTCGCCGATGCCGGCGACGGGATCGCCCACGTCGAGGGCCTGCCCTCAGCGATGACCAACGAGCTGCTCCAGTTCGAGGACGGCACCCTCGGTCTCGCGCTCAACCTCGACGTCGCCGAGATCGGTGTGGTCATCCTCGGTGACTTCTCCAAGATCGAGGAGGGCCAGGACGTCAAGCGGACCGGTGAGGTGCTCTCGGTGCCGGTCGGGGACGCCTTCCTCGGTCGCGTCGTCAACCCGCTCGGCCAGCCGATCGACGGCCTCGGCGAGATCGCGAGCGAGGCGCGTCGCGCCCTGGAGCTGCAGGCACCCACCGTCGTCGAGCGCAAGTCTGTGCACGAGCCGTTGCAGACCGGCCTGAAGGCGGTCGACGCGATGACGCCCATCGGCCGCGGCCAGCGCCAGCTGATCATCGGTGACCGGCAGACCGGCAAGACCACGGTGGCGGTCGACACGATCATCAACCAGAAGGAGTTCTGGGCGAGCGGTGACCCCGACAAGCAGGTCCGCTGCATCTACGTCGCGATCGGCCAGAAGGGCTCGACCATCGCGGCCGTCAAGGACACCCTCGAAGAGGCCGGTGCGATGGAGTACACCACGATCGTCGCCGCCCCCGCGTCGGACTCCGCAGGCTTCAAGTACCTCGCCCCCTATACCGGCTCTGCAATCGGGCAGCACTGGATGTACCAGGGCATGCACGTCCTCATCGTCTTCGACGACCTGTCCAAGCAGGCCGAGGCCTACCGCGCCGTGTCACTGCTCCTGCGCCGGCCGCCGGGCCGCGAGGCCTACCCCGGTGACGTGTTCTACCTGCACAGCCGACTGCTCGAGCGTTGCGCCAAGCTGTCGGACAAGCTCGGGCACGGCTCGATGACCGGTCTGCCCATCATCGAGACCAAGGCCGGCGACGTGTCGGCCTACATCCCGACCAACGTCATCTCGATCACCGACGGCCAGATCTACCTGCAGGCCGACCTGTTCAACGCCAACGTGCGCCCGGCCATCGACGTGGGTGTCTCGGTCTCCCGCGTCGGCGGCAACGCCCAGATCAAGGCGATGAAGTCGGTCG
>JBDTBX010000246.1:0-2776 GCA_039923915.1 Nostocoides sp.
GCAGGGTCAGGCTGCCGTCGGCGGGCGACGTGGCAGCCAGCTCGACGTGGACCGACTCCTGGGCCAGCTCGACCTTGGTGACGGGGCGGAGCAGCGAGCTGGCCGGCAGGGCACCGGGACCACGGCGCGAGCCGTACCGCGACCCCACTCCGGCAGGCGCCTTGACCGGCCCGGCAACCAGCTCGACGCCGGAGTCGACCGCCTTGACGAGCCACGGCCAGAAGTCGGGCCCGAGCGGGCCGAGGTCGATGGTCTGCGGGCGGTGGATGTAGCCGTAGCGGGACGCGTTCTGGTCCATCCGGCACAGTTCGAGGCCAAGGACGACGTGCTCGCGGAGCAGGGTCCGCGAGCCCATGGCACCGAGCGCCTGGTCCCAGGACCAGGAGGCCGACCAGGTTCCGGCCCGGGACAGTCGGGTGGGTCGCAGCACGAGTCCGAAGACGCGCCGCCCCGGCGTCGTCGTGCGCTCGACCTGGGTGACCATCAGCCCGAGCGGCTCGCGGACGTCGTCGTCGTCGAGGTCGGGCTCGGCGGCGACGAGCGGGTCGAGCTCCTGCTGCCACGACGGGGTGACCCGGACGTTGTGCCCCCGCCAGTCAGCCTGGCCGGTGAACAGGCCACCGGCCGCCCCCGCCGTCCCGGTCATCGCTGCCGTACCCGAGGCGCCGACATCCGGGTCGGGAGCGTCCCCGACGAGTGTGCGCGCGGTCAGGAGCACGGCGATGCAGTGCTTGCAGTTGGACCCGACCGGGCAGGAGCAGCGGCCGCCCCAGGTCGGCGTCAGCCCGTCGGTCAGCCGGGTGACCAAGCTGTTGTAGGACTCGCGGCCGCTGCCGGAGACCTCGGCGACGAGGACCCGGCCCCGGTCGGCGGTGCTGATCGAGGTGACCATGCGGGCGTCGGCGTAGGCACGACCCCGCGCGAGGGACCCGCTGTCGGTCGAGCGGGCGAGGGCGAAGTCGGTGACGCGAGCCACCCACTGCGCTGCCCCCACATCGAATGCCACCGATGCACGATAACGCGCGCTGCCGACAGCCCCTGACGCCATCCACAGGCATCGACCCGTGCAGACGCACCTAGGATCGAGGCTCGCCCTGACCGGCCCAAGGAGCCTCACGTGTTCGACCAGGTCCTCGGCCTCCCCGTCCAGGCCCTCGTCACCCATCTCGTCGTGGTCCTCGGACCGCTCGCCGCGCTGGCCGCGATCGGGTATGCCGCGCGCCCGGCGTGGCGTTACGCGCTCACGTGGCCGACGGTCGCCCTCGCGGTCAGCACCGGGGTCACCAGCTTCGTCGCGGCCCAGAGTGGCCAGGCACTCGAACAGCGGCTGCTCACCACCCAGGCGGCCCTTGCCAGCCGAGCCGGCCGGCTGATCGTCGCGCACGCGAGCGCCGGAACCCGGATGCGACTCATCGGCCTGATTTTCATGGTGGTGACCGTCGTGATCGTGCTCTGGGTGCTGCCGGCGACGCCCCGACAGCGCAACGTCACCGATCCGGTCCGCCGGCAGCGGCGCTCGATTGCGCTGCTCGCGGCTGGCGTCCTCGTCGTGGCCGGCCTCGGTGTGCTCGTCCAGGTCACGGTCACCGGACACAGCGGGGCCAGGGCGGTCTGGTCCGGCATCGGCTGAGCCGAGCGCGCGGCATTCGACCTCCTTGGGCTCCATCGAGTGAAAGGCGTGGCGGCGCTGGACGCACGGCTCCGGAGGTCTGCCGAGTAGCGTGGAAAGCGTGCAGCCACCGATCTTCCACCTCGCCGATGCCCACGCCTGGGCCGCGGCCGTCGAGGCGGGGCGCTACGAATCGTCCACCCGGGGCCGGACCCTCGCCGACGAGGGCTTCATCCACTGCTCGTATGCCGCGCAGTGGCCCATCGTCCGCCGCGCCTTCTACGCCGACGTGCGGACTCCCCTGCTGCTGCTCACGATCGACCCGGACCGACTCGCGTCGCCGGTCCGCGTCGAGCTGGGAAATCCGTCGACGGGCGAGCAGTTCCCGCACATCTACGGCCCCCTCAACCCCGGCGCCGTCGTGGCGGTCGAGCAGCTCGAGCCCCCGCACGACCACTCGCCGTGAACGCCCGCGTTCTCGACCCGGTTCGGTCCCAGATCGCCAAGGCCGTCCGCATCCGCGTCGCCGGCACCGACCACAGCCGCGCCGAACGGATCTGGCAGGCGCCGGGCCCACGCTGGTTCCGGCCGGGCGATCCGATCTGGCGCGTGCACTGCGACCCGTCGATGATGGTCGGCGGGCTCCGTGCCCTGCTGGTCCAGTCGCTGCACCCGCTCGCGATGGCCGGGGTGGCGGGCCACTCCGGGTTCAAGGGCGACCCGTGGGGCCGACTCCAACGGACCAGCCTGTTCATCGCGACGACGACCTACGCACCCATCCCCGACGCGGAAGCCCTGCTGGCCCGGATCCGCAGGATCCACCGGCGGGTCAACGGGGTCGCCGACGACGGATCCGCCTACGCAGCCAACGATCCGCACCTCTTGGCCTGGGTGCACGCGGCCGAGGCGCAGTCCTTCCTCACGGCCTTCCAGGTGTATGCCGCGCAACCACTGTCCCCCGCCGAGGCCGACACCTACGTTCAGCAGATCGGCTCGGTCTCCGCGCGGCTGGGCGTTGTCTCACCCCCGCAGAGCGCCCGCGACCTCGACGCCGTGGTCGCGGCATACCGCCCCGAGCTCCGGCCGAGCGACGCGGCACTGGAAGCCGCCGCCTTCCTGCTCAACGATCCGCCGCTCGACCGCCTGGCCCGTCTGGGGTACCGGCCG
>JBDTBX010000247.1:0-3051 GCA_039923915.1 Nostocoides sp.
CCGACCATCTTCATCCGCTTCTTGCCCTCCTTCTGCTTCTCCAGAAGTTTGCGCTTGCGGGTGATGTCGCCGCCGTAGCACTTGGCCAGGACGTCCTTGCGCATCGCGCGGATGTTCTCGCGGGCGATGATGCGCGCGCCGACCGCAGCCTGGATCGGCACCTCGAACTGTTGCCGAGGGATGAGGTCCTTGAGCTTCCCGGCCATGAGGACGCCATAGGAGTAGGCCTTGTCCTTGTGGACGATCGAGCTGAAGGCGTCCACGTTCTCCCCCTGGAGCAGAATGTCCACCTTGACCAGGTCGGCGACCTGGTCGCCGTCGGGCTCATAGTCCAGGCTGGCGTAGCCGCGCGTGCGGCTCTTGAGCATGTCGAAGAAGTCAAAGACGATCTCGGCGAGCGGCATCGTGTAGCGCATCTCGACGCGCTCCGCGGAGAGGTAGTCCATCCCGCGCAGCGTGCCGCGTTTGCCCTGACAGAGCTCCATGATCGTTCCGACGAACTCGCTGGGCGACAGGATCGTGGCGCGGACGATCGGCTCGCGCACCTCGTTGATCTTGCCGTCAGGGTATTCGCTGGGGTTGGTGACGACGATCTTCTTGCCGTCCTCCAGGGTCACCTCGTAGACGACGTTGGGCTGGGTGGAGATGAGCTCGAGGTTGAACTCGCGCTCCAGCCGCTCGCGGACGATCTCGAGGTGCAGGAGCCCGAGGAAGCCGCAGCGAAAGCCGAACCCGAGCGCCAAGGACGTCTCCGGCTCGTAGACCAGGGCGGCATCGTTGAGCTTGAGCCGGTCGAGGGCGTCCCGCAGGTCGGGGTAGTCCGAGCCGTCCATCGGGAAGAGGCCGGAGAAGACCATCGGTTTGGGGTCGCGGTAACCGCCGAGCGAGGTCGTGGCCGGCTTGCTGGCGTTGGTCACGGTGTCACCGACGCGCGACTGCCGGACATCCTTGACCCCGGTGATCAGGTAGCCGACCTCACCGACGCCGAGCCCCTTGGAGGGGACGGGTTCGGGGGAGATGACACCGATCTCGAGCAGCTCGTGGGTCGCTCGGGTCGACATCATGACGATCTTCTCGCGCGGGTTGAGGTTGCCGTCGATCACCCTGACGTAGGTGACGACACCTCGGTAGGTGTCGTAGACCGAGTCGAAGATCATGGCCCGAGCAGGGGCGTTCGCGTCACCCTTCGGGTGTGGGATCTGCCGGACGATCTCTTCGACGAGTGCCTCGACACCTTCGCCGGTCTTGCCCGAGACGCGCAGACAGTCATCGGGCTCGCACCCGATCAGACCGGCCAGCTCCTCGGCGTACTTCTCCGGCTGCGCCGCCGGCAGGTCGATCTTGTTCAGGACCGGGATGATCGTCAGGTCGTTCTCCATCGCCAGGTAGAGGTTGGCCAAGGTCTGCGCCTCGATCCCCTGGGCGGCATCGACGAGGAGAACGGCGCCTTCGCAGGCGGCCAGCGAGCGGCTCACCTCATAGGTGAAGTCCACGTGGCCCGGGGTGTCGATCATGTTCAGGACGTATGCGGAACCGCCGCTCTCCCACGGCATCCGGACCGCTTGGCTCTTGATCGTGATGCCGCGCTCGCGTTCGATGTCCATCCGGTCGAGGTACTGCGCGCGCATCGCCCGCGCATCCACGACTCCGGTCAGTTGCAGCATCCGGTCGGCCAGGGTGGACTTGCCGTGGTCGATGTGGGCGATGATGCAGAAGTTGCGGATCAGGGCAGGCGGGGTCGCGTGCGGCTGGAGCACGCTCGCGGCGCGGGCCATCGGAGACACGGGGTGTGGACGTCCTCTACGGATCGACATGGGCAGGCGTGAGACCTCACAGTCTCCCATCCCGGCACCCCGCCCCGAAATCCATCAGCCACCCAACGGTCGGCATACTGCTGGCATGGCATCGCGACCGGTTCTCGACCGACTCCGCCGGCTCCTCGCGACCCGGACCGAAACCCACCCACCGGCATACCCGGGAGATTTCGTGGGTCTGCCAGACCTGGCCTACGCGCCTCGACCCGATGGCCGACCGGACCCGGGCGAGGTCGTGTGGACGTGGGTCCCCTATGAGGAAGACCACAGCCTGGGCAAGGACCGACCGGTGCTGCTCATCGGTCGTGACGGCGACTGGCTGTTGGCGCTACCGCTGACGAGCAAGGACCACGACCGGGACGCCGCTCAGGAACATCGAGCAGGGCGCGACTGGGTCGACATCGGATCCGGCGGCTGGGACACCCGCGGCCGCCCGAGCGAGATCCGGGTCAACCGGATCATCCGCGTCGACCCGTCGGCCATCCGACGCGAAGGGTCGGTCCTTGGGCGCGAGGTGTTCGAGTCGGTTGCCGCAGCTGTCCGGGCCGAACACCGCTGACCGACTCGGCTCCGGGCCCTAGGCTGCCCGCCGACCGGCCACGCGGACGCCGGCGCCCGCGGGTGGTGACAGCCCCTTCGGGGATGGGGCTACCTCAGAGCGAGGCGGCCTTCTTGGCCATGGCCGACTTCTTGTTGGCGGCCTGGTTCGCGTGGATGACGCCCTTGCTCACGGCCTTGTCGAGCTTGGTGCTCGCGGTCTTGAGGGCGGCCTTGGCCTCCTCGACCTGGCCCGCGTCGGCGGCCGCACGGAACTTGCGGATCCACGTCTTGAGCTCGGACTTGACAGCCTTGTTGCGATCGGTCGCGACCGCGTTGGTCTTGATCCGCTTGAGCTGGGACTTGATGTTTGCCACTGATCGTCTTTCTGATGGAGGTCGGTATGCCGTGAGAGGGCGGCAGACGCGGCTCGGGACCGGGCGTCAGGCACCCGTGGAAAGAACCGCTCTGGGTCAAACTTCGTGCGCGCACGACCTGGGCGCACACGCGAAGATGCAATCTACCAGCGGGCCCTGCGCCCCACCAAAACGACGAACGAGGCCGTATGCCGGTCAGTCGCCTTGGGCGTCCAGTTCGCCTCTCCCTGGCTCAGGTGAGCCGAGGTCACCGTCCGGAGGCTCGTCATCGGGCACCGGGACGCGCGGTCACGGTCGGCACTGGGGGATGCAGGACACCGGCC
>JBDTBX010000248.1:0-5594 GCA_039923915.1 Nostocoides sp.
GCACCGCCCTGGACCCGATGACCCACTTCGACGGTGTCCGGATCACCGTCCCCGGGCTGGCCGAGCAGAACACCCTCGTGGTCGACGGCACCGGTCGCTTCATGAACTCCGGCGAGGGCCTGCACCGTTTCGTCGACCCTGTCGACAAACAGGTCTACCTCTACACCCAGTTCGAGGTGGCCGACTCGCGGCGCATGTACGCCGTCTTCGAACAGCCCGACCTCAAGGCCACCTTCGCCTTCACCGTCACCGCACCCGCGCACTGGCAGGTCGTGTCCGTCTCCCCCACGCCCGAGCCGACCCCCGAGCCGACCCCCGTCGACGGTTCCGAGGGGTTGAGCGCCAAGGCCACGTGGGCGTTCGAGACGACCCCCCGGATGTCGTCGTACATCACGGCGCTCATCGCCGGCCCCTACGACGTCGTCCGCGACGTGGCGACCAGCCGCAAGGGCGACGTCCCGCTCGGCATCTTCTGCCGCAGGTCCCTGACCCAGTTCCTCGACGCCGACAACATCTTCGCGCTCACCAAGACCGGGTTCACCTGGTTCGAGCACGAGTTCGACTGCGAGTACCCGTTCGCCAAGTACGACCAGCTCTTCACCCCCGAATACAACATGGGGGCGATGGAGAACGCCGGCGCGGTCACCATCAACGAGATGTACGTCTTCCGGGCCAAGGTCACCGAGGCCCTCGTCGAGCGGCGCGCCCTGACGATCCTGCACGAGCTGGCCCACATGTGGTTCGGCAACCTCGTGACGATGCGCTGGTGGGACGACCTGTGGCTCAACGAGTCGTTCGCCGAGTGGGCGTCGACGACCTGCCAGGCCGAGGCCACGCAGTGGTCGACCGCGTGGACCACGTTCGGCACCCACGAGAAGGACTGGGCCTACCGCCAGGACCAGCTCTCCTCGACGCACCCGATCGTGGCCCCGATCAACGACCTGGCCGACGTCGAGGTCAACTTCGATGGCATCACCTACGCCAAGGGCGCCAGCGTCCTGAAGCAGCTCGTGGCCCACGTCGGCCGGGAGCCGTTCGTCGAGGGTCTGCGCCACTACTTCAAGCGGTATGCGTGGGGCAACACGACGCTGCCCGATCTGCTCGGCGAGCTGTCCGCCACGAGCGGCCGCGACCTCACCGCCTGGTCCAGGCTGTGGCTCGAGACCGCCGGGGTCAACACCCTGCGCCCGGTCATCGAGACCGACGACCAGGGCCTGATCAGCATGGCCGCCATCGAGCAGAGCTTCGCGCCCGGGCACGAGACCTTGCGGCCGCACACGCTGGCCGTCGGCTCGTATGCCGTGCAGGGGAACTCCCTCGTCCGCACCGGCCGCGTCGAGGTCGATGTCACGGGCGAGCGCACCCAGGTCCCGGCCCTGATCGGCACTGCCGCGCCGGACCTGCTGCTCGTCAACGACGACGACCTCGCCTACGCCAAGATCCGGCTCGACGAGCGCTCGCTGGCCACCGCCCTGACCCACCCGCGGGGCTTCGTCGAATCGCTGCCCCGGTCGCTCGTCGTGGCCGCCCTGTGGGACATGACCCGCGACGCCGAGATGCGGCCGCGCGACTTCGTCGAGTTCGTCCTCGCCAGCATTCCCGGCGAGACCGACTCCACCTTGCTGCGCACCATGCTGGCCCAGCTCCAGACGGCGATCGGCTCCTACCTCGACCCGGCTCACCGCGCCGGGTCCCGAGCCACCGTGCTCGGTCGCCTCCGCGACCTCGCCGGCTCGGCGGCGCCGGGCAGCGACGCCCAGCTCCAGCTCGTCACGACGTATGCCGCGCTGCTGCGCCCCGGTGACGACCCGGCATACGCCCGCGCCCTGCTCGAGGGCACGACCACTCTCGCCGGTCTCGCCGTCGACACCGAGATGCGCTGGACGTTGCTCACTGCCCTGGCCAACATGGGCGCCGCGACCGAGGCCGAGATCGCTTCCGAGGGCGAGCGCGACAACACGGCCACCGGCCGGGAGCGCAGCGCCCGAGCCCGCGCCGCGATGCCGACGGCGGAGCACAAGGCTCTCGCCTGGCGCGAGGCGATCGAGAGCGACGGCCTGCCCAACTCGGTCGTCGAGGCGATCGGCATCGGCTTCGGCCGACCGTCCGACACCGACCTGCTGCGCCCGTACGTCGCCCGCTACCACGACATGCTCGAGACGATGTGGGGATCGCGCACGCACGCCATCGCTGAGGCGATCGTCATCTGGTTCTACCCGCGTGCGCTGGCCGACCGCGACCTGCTCGACGCGACCCAGGCCTGGCTCGACGCGCACCAGGACTGCGAGCCGGCTCTCGTCCGTCTCGTGGCCGAGAACCGGGACGCCGTCACTCGCGCGCTGGCGGCCCAGGACCGCGACGCCCGGGGCTGACCCGAGCCGACCTGGGACGACACGACATGGACACCGAAGTACTGCGCTCCCTCAGCTGGGACGGCGTGAGGACCTGGTTGCTCGGCGACGGACTGCGGATTCTGGTGATCCTCGCGGTCGCGGTCGTCCTGCGCTGGCTGGCGCACCGCTTCATCACGCGCGTCGTCCGGGTGACGACCGACCGGATCGCGCGGGACCACGGAGGCTTGGAGCGTCACCTCGCCCGGACGCGCACGATGGGTGCGCTGCTCCGCAGCGTCATCACCTTTGCCGTCGCGGCCGTCGCCCTCATCACGATCCTCGGCCTGATCGGCATCCCCCTCGCACCGCTGCTCGCCTCGGCCGGAGTGGGTGGCGTCGCGCTTGGCTTCGGCGCCCAGAGCCTGGTCAAGGACTTCCTCGCCGGGATCTTCATGATCCTGGAGGACCAGTACGGCGTCGGCGATGTCATCGACACCGGCGAGGCAGTGGGCACGGTCGAGGACGTCACCCTGCGGGTGACCAAGATCCGCGACGCCAACGGGGTCGCGTGGTATGTCCGCAACGGTGAGATCGTCCGGGTCGGCAACAAGTCCCAGGGTTGGTCGACGGCCATCGTCGACGTGGCGATCGCCTACACCGAGAGCGTCGAGCAGGCCCTCCCGGTCATCCGCTCGGCCGCCGAGGCCATGCATGCTGACCCCGCCTGGGCCACCCTGATGATCGACGCGCCCGAGGTCGTCGGCATCGAGTCGATGAGCGGTGCGTCGGTGACGATCCGCACCATCGTCAAGTGCCACACCCAGCAGAACCTGCCGGTCCAGCGCGAGCTCCGGGAGCGGATCAAGCGCGCCCTGGACGATGCCGGGGTCAAGGCGCCACCGGCCGTGCTCCCCTTCGGCGGCCCGCGCCCGTGACCGCCCGCGGACTGGAGGTGTTCGCACGCGCCGAGCGTGCCCGCCCACCTCCAGTCGCCCGCCGGACGGCGGCTGACAGACTGAGCGAGTGACCGCCCCGACGCCACCCCCCGCCGAGACGACGTTCTACGACAGCGTCGGTGGCCACGACACCTTCGAGCGCCTCGTCCACGCCTTCTACGAGGGCGTGGCCGCCGACCCAGTCCTTCGCGCGCTCTATCCCGAGGAGGATCTCGGGCCGGCGGAGCGGCGGCTGCGCATGTTCCTCGAGCAGTACTGGGGCGGGCCGACGACCTACTCCGAGGAGCGCGGGCACCCGCGGCTGCGGATGCGGCACGTGCCGTATGCCGTGACGACGGACCAGCGCGACCGGTGGCTCGGGCACATGCTCGCAGCTGTCGACGCCCTGGCCCTCGAGCCGGCATACGACCATGCCTTGCGCGACTACCTCGAGCGGGCGGCCTTCAGCCTGGTCAACGCTGCTGACTGACTGGTGGGTTTCGCTTGGCCCGGACACGCGGCATACGCAAGGATCGTCGTCGTGACCGACCTGCAGACCGCACCCCACACGACCCTTCTGCACGCTCCCGACGGGGCCGACGCTGCCTGGTGGCGGACCGCGGTCGTCTACCAGATCTATCCGCGGTCCTGGGCCGACAGCGACGGCGACGGCCTCGGTGACCTGCCCGGCATCACCGCGCGCCTGCCCTACCTGCGCGATCTCGGCGTCGATGCGATCTGGCTGTCGCCGTTCTACACCTCACCGATGAACGACGCCGGTTACGACGTCGCCGACTACCGCGACATCGACCCGGTCTTCGGCACCCTCGATGACGCCGACACGATGCTGAGGACCGCCCACGACCTCAGGCTCAAGGTCCTCGTCGACCTCGTCCCCAACCACTCCAGCTCCGAGCACCCGTGGTTCAAGGCGGCGCTCGCGGCCGGGCCGGGCAGCCCCGAGCGGGCGCGCTACATGTTCCGCGACGGCCGGGGCACGGCGGGCGAGGTGGCGCCGAACAACTGGCGATCAGTCTTCGGGGGACCCGGCTGGAGCCGGGTCACCGAGGCCGACGGCCAGCCCGGTCAGTGGTACCTCCACATCTTCGACGTGACCCAGCCCGACTTCGACTGGACCAACCAGGAGGTCCGCGAAGAGTTCCACGAGGTGCTCCGGTTCTGGCTGGACCGGGGCGTCGACGGGTTCCGCGTCGACGTGGCGCACGGCTTGGTCAAGGAGGAAGGGCTACCCGACTGGAACGCCCCCATGCACCTGTTCGACGCCGAGGACGTCGACAGCGCACCCCAGTTGGACCACCACGGCGACGAGCGGCGAGCCCCGATGTGGGACCAGGAGGGCGTCCACGAGATCTATCGCGGCTGGCGCCAGGTCCTCAACGACTACACCGACTCCGAGCGGATCCTCTGCGCCGAGGCCTGGGTGCGTCCCGAGGAGCGGCTGGCCCGCTACCTGCGAGCCGACGAGATGCACCAGGCGTTCAACTTCGAGTTCCTCGACGCGGCCTGGTCCGCTGCGGCCTGGGCCAAGGTCATCGCCTCGAGCTACGCCGCCAACGACGCCGTCCATGCGCCGACCTCCTGGGTGCTGTCCAACCACGACGTCGTCCGGCACGCGAGCCGGCTCGGGCTCGTCCAGAATGGCCTGCGCCCCAACGGAATTGGCGCCGATGACCCCCAGCCCGACGCCGAGCTCGGCCTCCGTCGGGCCCGCGCCGCGAGCGCCTTCATGCTGGCCCTGCCCGGCTCGTCCTACATCTACCAGGGAGAGGAGCTCGGCCTCCCCGAGTCGACCGACATGCCCAACGACGTCCGGCAGGACCCGACCTATCTGCGGACCGGTCACAAGGTGCTCGGCCGCGACGGCTGCCGGGTGCCGATGCCCTGGGTCAAGGACGCGCCGTCGCTCGGCTTCGGCCCGAGCGACAGGACCTGGCTGCCGCAGCCGGCGAGCTACGGCGCGTATGCCGTGGACCAGCAGGCGGGCATCGAGGGCTCCACCCTCGAGCTGTATCGCTCGGTCCTCGCCGCCCGGAACCGGCTCGGGCTCGGTGCTGGCGGGGCCTCACTGGCTCGCGACCTGGGCCCGGATGTGGTCGCCATCGAGGTCACCGGCACGAGGGGCCGCGCAGTCGTCGTCCTCAACACCGGCGCCGTCCCGATCACCCTCCCGGCCGACCTCGGATCGGTGACGATCGCGTCCGGACCGCTCACCGCTGCCGGGGAGCTGCCGTCCGACACCACGGCCTGGCTGACCTGACCGGACCTGAGCACTCGAGGGGTACGGTATGCGCGCACGGGACTTCGC
>JBDTBX010000249.1:0-3553 GCA_039923915.1 Nostocoides sp.
AACTTCTCTCTCGCCAACCTCGCCATCATGGTCGTCGGCTTCTCGATCACGGGGATGGCGATCCCCCTCATCCTGTACTTCCAGGGGGTCCGAGGGATGACCCCGACCCGGTCGGCGCTGATGCTCGTCCCGATGGCGCTGCTCACCTTGGTCGTCGCCCCCCTCGTCGGGCGCTGGATCCAGACCCACAACCCGCGCTCCGTCGCGGCCACCGGCCTGCTCCTCGGCTCCCTGGGCCTTGGCTGGTATGCCGTGCTCCTCCACCCGGGCACGCACACCTGGGTGCTGCTGCTCCCGGCCGCCGTGCTCGGACTGGCCAACGGAGCGATCTGGGGGCCGATCTCGGTCACGGCGACGCGCAACCTGCCGGCGCGGTTCGCGGGTGCGGGTGCGGGTGTCTACAACACGGCGCGGCAGGTCGGCGCCGTGCTCGGCTCAGCAGCCATCGCGACGGCCATGGAGAACCGGATCGTCCACGAGTTCCCGCAGGCCAAGGTCCAGGTCGGTGGATCGATGATGGGGCAGGCGCTGCCGGCGCCCCTGCACACCGGCTTCAGCTCGGCGATGGGCCAGTCCCTCCTCGTGCCCGCTGCCGCCCTGCTGCTCGCCGTGGCTGCGGCCCTGTTCTTCGTCCGCCCGAGCGACCTGTCCCGGCACGTGGGCCCGGTCCTCGTCCGGGGTCAGGCCGAGCCCGGGCGCCACGCCGGTGTCGACAGTCCCGCTGACTCCTCGGGTGACCCGACGCCCGTCGAGGCTCTCGCCGCGAGTCCTGCCAGGCCCGCCATTCCCGAGCCGGTGGTCCGTGGCGCCGAGCCGGAGCCGGGGGCGTGACGACGCCGCGCCTCGAGCCCGGCGGCGAGTTCGACACGGTCACCTTCACCGGTGACCTGAGCGCCACGCGCGGCGAGGACAGCCTGTTCCTCGAGTGCACCTTCGACGCCGTCGACCTCACCGAGACCCGGCTTTCGCACGCCCGGTTCACCGAGTGCACCCTCACGTCCCCACGAGGTGCGGGCACCGACCTGTCCGACACGACCTGGCTGAACGCGACCGTGACCGAGCCCCGCCTCGGCGCCCCGCAGCTCCACGGCGCGACGTGGCGCCGGGTCCGGTGGACCGGCGGCAAGGTTGAGTTCGCCAACTTCCGGGGCGCGACCCTGCGAGACGTCGCCTTCGTCGACTGCCTGCTCATCGAGCCCGACTTCGCCGAGGCGAGTCTGCACGCCGTCACCTTCGCGGGCTGCCGGCTGCTCCAGCCGGACTTCGGCCGGGCCACCTGCACCAAGGTCGACCTGTCCGGTGCCGACCTGGTCGCGCCACGCGGGCTCGCGTCGCTTCGTGGGGCGACGATCTCTCGCGTCCAGCTGCTCGACGCGGCCGACGCGCTCGCCGCCGAGCTCGGCATCGCCGTCGCACCCTGATGGCGCTGCTCCTCGACCTGACCCCGCTTCGTGAGCACGCGGCATACCGCCGCCTCTTCACCGGCTACGCCCTGGCCAACATCGGCGCCCAGCTCACCGTGGTCGCCGCCGGCCTGCAGGTCTACGCGCTGACCCACTCGACGGCCGCGGTCGGGCTCGTTGGTCTGTTCGCGCTCGTCCCGCTCGTCGTCATGGGCCTGTACGGCGGCGCCCTCATCGACCATCACGACCGACGGATCGTCGGCGTCCTCGCCCAGACCGTCATGTGGTCGGCGACCTTGGCGCTCCTCGGCCAGGCGCTGATGGGCAACACCCACGTGGGGGTCCTCTACCTCACCGTGGCTGTCAGCAGCGGCGCCTTCGCCATCGCCTCGCCGGCGCGGTCCAGCATCTACCCGCGGATCCTCCCGCGCGAGCAGCTGCCGGCCGCCAACGCCCTGTCCGTGTTCGCCATGAACATCGCGCTCACCGTCGGACCCCTTCTCGCCGGTTTCCTCATCGGCTGGTTCGGGTTCAAGGCGGCCTATGCCGTCGACGCCCTCCTCACGACGGCCGCGCTCCTCGGGCTGGCCTCGCTGCCCCCGGTGCCCCCGGAACCTTCGGCCGACGGCCTGGCGCGGGTGTCCGGGCTGCGCGCGGTCTGGGACGGCCTGACCTTCCTGGGCACTCGGCCCAACGTCCGGATGACCTTCGTCGCCGACATCATCGCCATGATGCTCGCCGCGCCCCGCGTGCTGTTCCCTGCAGCCGGCGCAGTCTTCCTTGGTGGCGGGTCGCGGACCGTCGGGTACCTGTATGCCGCCTCGGCCGTGGGCGGCATCGTCGCCATGGTGCTCAGCGGACCCCTGGGCCGGGTCCGTCGACAAGGCCTGGCCATCCTCGTCAGCATCGTCGGTTGGGGCGTCGGTGTCGCCGGCCTCGGTGTCGCGCTGCTGCTCAGCGAGGGGCACGTCGCCCGGGGCGTCGCGCTCTGGGTCGCGCTCGCGGCGATGTTCCTCGCCGGCGGGTGTGACTCGGTGAGCGCCGTCTTCCGCCAGACCATCCTGCAGGCAGCCACCCCCGACCACCTGCGCGGACGCCTGCAAGGGGTCTTCATCGTCGTGGTCGCCGGTGGCCCGCGCCTCGGCGACCTCCTCGCCGGCGGAGCGTCCAGCCGCCTCGGCGAGCCGCACACCGCCCTGTTCGGTGGCATTCTCTGCGTCGCGGCGATCGTGGCGGTCGGGTTCTGGCAGCGCGGGTTCGTCCGCTACGACGCCCACGACCCGACAGCCTGACCCCGACCGGCATACATTGGTCCGCATGTCGGTCGACCACGTGGATTACCCCGGGGAGGGGCTCTCCGTGGCCGACCTCCTGCCCACCCCCTGGCAGCAGGCGAAAACCTGGGTCGACGAGGCGGTCGCGCGATCCGCCCTCGGCAGCGACGTCCCCGAACCCTTGTCGATCGCCGTCGCGACCGTCGACGGCGACGGCGCCCCCGACGTGCGGACGGTGCTCATGCGGTTCTTCGACGAACGCGGGCCCGGCTTCGTGACCTGCCTCACCTCGACCAAGAGTCAGCAACTCCAAGGGAACCCGGCGATCGCGGCTGCCCTGACGTGGCCGGCGATGTTCCGTGCCATCCGGTTCCGCGGGGTTGCCGAAGAGCTGGGTCTGGATGAGGTGACCGACTACTTCGATGAACGGCCGTGGGGGTCCCGGATCAGCGCGTGGACCTCGCGACAGTCCGAGCCGATCGATGCCCGCGACAGTCTCGAGGCGGCATACGCCGAGTACGCCGCCCGCTGGCCCGAGACGGGCGAGCCGGGTGAGGTGCCGGTGCCGGGATTCTGGGGCGGCTACCGGATCCGCTGCACGAGTGTGGAGTTCTGGGGCGGTCGCTCGAACCGGCTGCACGACCGGTTCCGCTTCACCCGCATCGGTGAGGGCGACCTTGACACCGAATCGGCCTGGGCCGTCGAGCGACTGCAGCCCTGACCCCAGCCACCGACGCGGCCCCCGCACCCAAGGCGGCCTGCACCTGAATTTTCTCACCCACGGGCGAGAAGTCACACCGCCCGGTTCCATCCGCCGGCTGATTGTGCGTCGATGTGGGTGAGCAAACTACGGGGCGGGGTAGCGGTGGATCCGGT
>JBDTBX010000250.1:0-3538 GCA_039923915.1 Nostocoides sp.
GGTCCTGCCGCCCGCAGAGCGTCTGCCGGCGGGAACCCATGACGTCCTGGTGGCCCCCCGGTCGCAACCGACCGGGGGGCTGTTCGTCCTGCCGGACAAGGTGTGGGCTTCCGGGGTCCTGCTGGACGCACCGGCAGCCAGCACCGGCGAAGCCCGTGCGGCATCGCCCTGGTTCATCTTCGTCGGGACGGGGGTGGCCAGTGACGGCAAGGTCGTCTTTCGGTCCTCTCCCCGCCGCGACCTCATCCTTCGCACCGACATCAGGACCGGCGAGTCGCTGCCGTCGTTCACCGTTCCGGCCGGCACGTACCCCCAGGGGCTGTTGTACGCCGGTGGGTCCCTGTGGGTCGCGGCCCGTGACGTGTCGGCCGTGTTACGGCTGGACCCCACCTCGGGAAAGGTGGGGGGCCAGGTCGCCGGCCGGGCCTCGGGCCTCCAGTGGGCCTTCGGCAACCTGTGGATCTCGACGACCGACAGCGTCCTGCGCGTCGACCCCGCCACCTTGGCGGTCAAGGCGACCATCGCGCTCCCACCGACCCTCGGGCAGCCGGCCGGGATGGCTGCCACGGCGACGTCGGTGTGGGTCGCCGGGTCGGGTGTCCTCTTCCGCATCGATGCGCGGACCAACACGCTCACCAAGATCGTCACCATGGACGGCACGGCATACGGGCCGCTGGCCGACGGGTCCACGGTCTGGCTCGTCGCGGGAAACGACATCACGACTGGCGGCACGGTGAAGCCCGCCTCCCTCCTCCAACTGCGCGACGACGGGACGGTGGCCCATCGCTACCCCCTTGCGGCCGGGGAGATCGACGGTGGGCTCGCGCTCGCCGGAGGTCGGCTGTGGGTGCTCGCCTATGACTTCGCGCGGCTGACCGTCGTCCCGCTGCCGCGCTGAGGCTCCGTCGGCCGTGGCTGGAAATGGACCGGCGCGTCGAAGGCGGCCTTGCGCGCGGCCCGGCGGAGCGCGCCGAGGACCGCGCGGCCGGTGAGGGCGATGAGGACGATGTTGGTCAGGGCCCGGCCGACGTCCCAGCCGAGCGAGGTCGTGAACGAGAAGACGGCGAAGCGGTGCAGGTTGTCCAGCATCGGCCCACCCGGGACGAAGGAGACTGCGGTCCCGCCGCCGGTCGCGAACGGCCAGAACGAGAAGTTGAGGAGCGCCCCGTAGAGCAGCCCCGCCAACCCGCCGTATGCCGCGAGGAGGGTGATCTCCCAGCGGCCCCGTGCGCGGGGGAGGAGTCCCGCGCCGAGACCGATCCACGCCGCGCCGATCATCTGGAACGGCAGCCACGGGCCGACGCCGCCGGTGATCAGGGCCGACCCGAACAAGGTGGTGGCGCCGAGGACGAAACCGAAGCCGGCGCCGAAGACCCGGCCGCCGAGGACGAGCAGGAAGAACACGGTCTCCAGCCCGGCCGTGCCGGCGCCGAGCGGTCGCAGGGCTGCGCCGACCGCCGAGAGGACACCGAGCATGGCGACCGCCTTGACGTCGAGCCCGCCCTCGGCGATCTCGGCGAGGACGACGGCGAGGAGGAGGGGGAGCAGCAGGGCGAAGACGAGCGGGGCTTCGCCGTTCTGGGTGATCGGCGAGCTCGGCCCGGCAAACAGCGGCCAGAGGAAGGCGATCAGGCCGGCGACCGAGACGAGGGCCACCGCGATGGTCGAGCGCGGGCGCAGGCGAACCACGTTGGTGGCGTTCACGAATCGTGCTCTCTGCCCTGGGTCCGGCGGACGTCCTCGACGGTGAGGTAGGGGAGCGGCGCGAGGATCTTGGCGACCTGGGGGGCGAACGCCGGGGAGGCGACGACGACCTCGGCTGTCGGGCCGTCTGCGACGACGTCGCCCTCGGCCATGACGACGACCCGGTCGGCGACGGTGGCGACGAACTCGACGTCATGGGTGGAGAGCAGGATGGTCCGGCCGCCGGCGGCGAGGTCGGTGAGGGTCACGGCGAGGGCCGACTTGGCGGAGTAGTCCAGGCCCCGAGTCGGCTCGTCGAGGAGCACGATCGGGGGGTCCGCCGTGAGCTGGATGGCCAGGACGAGGGCGAGTCGCTGGCCCTCGGAGAGATCCCGCGGATGACGTGCCGGCGGTATGCCGGGTGCGAGCCGCTCGAGGTTTGCGGCACAGGTGCCGGGTGCGGATCGGCTCTCGCGATCGGCTTGGGCACACTCCTCGTCGACCGTATCCAGATACAGTAGGTCGGAGGCCGGTTGGGGGACGAGCCCGACGAGCCGACGCCGCTCGGCCGGCGACAGCTCTGCCGGATCCGTTCGCAACTCCCCGATTGTGGAGTTGTGAACGGTGACGGTGCCCGACGTGCGGGCGCCGGTGCCCTGGAGCGCCCACAGGAGACTCGACTTGCCGGCGCCGTTGCGGCCCATGAGCGCGGCGACTTCACCGGCATACAGGTTGACCGACACCCCGGCCACCGCGATGAGGTCGCCGTACCGGACGACGACGTCGCGCGCCGATAGCGCCGGCGCCCGATCGGGCGGGTCGTGTTCCGGCCACGTGGGTGAGACATTCACCAGTGCACCCGGGGTCGGCGGGGTCGGGGTCGGGGGGAGGGCGGAGCGCAGGGGTCCGGCGACGCGGCGGGCGTCGCGGACCGAGAGTGGCAGAGGTGACCAGCCGGCATACCGGCCGAGCTCGACGATCGGGGGCGCGACGTCGGAGGTCGCCATCACCACCACGGGCGACCCAGACGTCACCGCGCCCGAGGGGTCGACGTGGACGATGAGGTCGGCGTACTGGATGACCCGCTCGATCCGGTGCTCGGCGAGCACGACGGTCACGCCGAGGTCGTGGACGAGCCGGGTGATCGCGGCGAGCACCTCTTCGGCGCCGGTCGGGTCCAGGGCCGAGGTCGGCTCATCGAGGACGAGGACCCGCGGGTGGGTGGTGAGGACAGAGCCGATGGCCACTCGCTGCTGCTGGCCGCCGGACAGCTGTGCCAGCGGTCTGGTGCGCAGGTCGGCGATGCCGAGCAGGTCAAGGGTCTCCTCGACCCGCTTGCGCATGACGTCGGCCGGGAGCGCCAGCTGCTCCATCCCGTAGGCCAGCTCCTCCTCGACGGTGTCGGTGACGAACCCGGCGGCCGGGTCCTGCCCGACGACCCCGACGAGGTCTGCGAGGTCGCGGGGTCGGTGCGTGCGGGTGTCGCGCCCGCACACCGTCACCCGGCCCGCGAGGGTGCCGCCGGTGAAGTGCGGGACCGAGCCGTTGACCGCGCCCAGCAGGGTCGACTTGCCGCTGCCGGTGCGGCCGACGACGAGGGCCAGCTCGCCCTCCTCGATGCCGAGGTCGACCGATCGCAGGGCGGGACTGGCCTCATCGGCATACGTGATGGTGACGCCCTCGAAGGTGATGGCGGCGTTCATCGGGGTGGCTCCGGGGTGAGGTAGCCGGGGAGGGCGGCGAGCAGTATGCCGGTCGCGGCAACCCACGGGAGCGCCGGCCAGGCGAGCGGCGAGACCTGCCACGACATCGCTTCCGGGGCCAGGTGTCCGTCGACGATGACGGCGGCAAGAGC
>JBDTBX010000251.1:0-5832 GCA_039923915.1 Nostocoides sp.
GGCCGTCAGGGCATCGACGCGAGCATGGTGCGCCGCCGAGGCTGCCTCCCAGACCGGTCTGCCCAGGACCGGCGAATCCCCAGCCAGATCACCCACGAACCCGAGGCTATCGGGCGTACCCACACCGAGGGTCCGGGTCGAGCCCACCAGGCAGGACAGGCATCAGGAGAATTCATGCAACGAGGTATGCGCACCCTTGTCGGAGCCGTCGCCACCGCCCTCGCGGTGGTCGCCGGATCGGCTGCAGCACAAGCGAGCCCGAGCCCGACGGGGCAGGCCCACGCGATGGGCTACTACGTCGCCCTCGGCGACTCGCTCGCCGCCGGCTACCAGCCGGGCGTCGGCGATGACAAGACCGGTGGGTATGCCGGTCACGTCCTGGACGCCCTCCGCACCACGATGCCCAAGACCAGGCTGGTGAACCTGGCCTGCTCGGGTGAGACGACGGGCACCATGATGGCCGGCGGCATCTGCTCCTACCGGGGCGGCAGCCAGCTGACGCAGGCCGTCGCCTTCCTGCACGCCCACGGCAAGTTCACCCGCCTCGTCACCATCGACATCGGCGCCAACGACGTCGACGGCTGCGTGTCGGCAGGCGGGATCAGCCGGCCGTGCGTCGAGGCCGGGCTCCGGACCATTGGCGCGAAGCTCCCGATGATTCTTGGCCAACTTCGGGCCGCGGCCGGGCCCGGCGTGCGTATCCAGGTCCTCAACTACTACGACCCGTTCCTCGCGGCGTGGCTCACCGGACCGGATGGGCAGACTGCAGCCGCCGTCTCCCTCCAGTTGTCGGCCGTGCTCAACGCGATCATCGCTGGCGACAGCGCGTCGATCGGCGGCACGACCGTCGACATCGCCACCGCCTTCAACAGCCAAGACCAGAACACGGTCCTCTTCCCCCCGTTCGGCCAGGTGCCGGTGAATGTGGTCACGATCTGCCAGCTGACCTGGATGTGCACCCTCAACAACATCCATGCCAACGATGCGGGGTATGCCGTGATGGGAGCGGCCGTCGCCGCGACCCTCTGACCCGCCCTCAGCGCACCGTTTCGGGACCCACTCCGAAACGGTGCCTGAGCAGGTCGCGCACTTCGGCGCCCAGCTGCTCGAGGTGGCGCTCCTCAACGAGGACGCGCTTGACGAACGGGAAGCCGGCATCGAGCAGCTGCCGCCAGCCGTGGAAGGTGGGGTTGGCGGCCGGTGGCAGGCCGAGGTCCTGCGCCGTCCAACCGGCAGCCGTGGTCAGCTTCTCGTCGCGGAGGAGTTGGCTGAGGCCCATTTCATAGGCTTGGACGACCGCCTTCTTGGAGTGCTGGTGAGTGACGCCGGCGAAGAAGTTCTTCAGTGCCGGCCGGGCGAGCACCCCTTCGTGGAAGGTGAGGAAGTAGGACTGCACGTGCGGTCTCGGCAGTTCGCTCGAGGTGGCCGCCCAGATGTCCGTGCCGGCGGTCTCGGCGGTGGTGAGCAGGCCGTCGATCGGGGAGAACGGCCCGAGCAACGAGTCGTTGGTCAGCACGACGTGGGCTGCTCGGGCGACGGCCGGATAGGCCGAGAGCACAGCGGCCCACGACCCGAAGTCGTAACCGAGGTTGGGTCGTCGCACGACGGCCACCCGCTCGTGGACGACCGGAGGCGTGAGGCGCACCCATGGCTCGCGGGCGCAGACCACGATGGTCGGGTAGCCGGCGCTGGCGAGCGCCTCGGCGAGGGCAGTCGCGTTCGGGCGGACCCGGCTGGCCCTGTCGTACTCGGCCAGCACGGCGATCCGCGATCCACCGAGCAGGGACTCGGGATCTCCGGTGACGACCGACAGGTCCGCCGACCCCCACCGGTTGGCCCGCGCCGTCAGGTCCCACCGCGTCTGGCGCCCCGACTGGAGGGCCGCACGAAGTCGCTGTCGTGCGCCGGAGGCGTGCCAGGTGGCGCGCACCCGGTTCTCCGAGGTCTGCACCCGGTCGGTCCAGGTCGACCCGTCGTCCTGTGGCCACTGCCTGGTGCCCCGGCTGCGAGCGACCCGGGCCTCGGCATACTTCGTCAGCTCGCCCGGGTGCTTGGTCCACAACCTCGTGAGCCGACCGCGCTGCTTGGCCCGCGCTGCGAGGAGCCGGCCGCCGGCGATCCGGTCGTCGTAACCGAGGGTGAAGTCGAAGCGGTCGGCGATGACAGCCGGACCGATCCGCGGCCCGTTGACGATGTTCGACAGGTTGACGCCGTGGACGACCTGGGCCCACATCACCGGCGCGCGGACCTCGAGGACCGGCCCGGAGGCCCGCGCCCGGGCATGCTTGGTGACGTAGACCGTGTCCGGGGGGCGCTCGGCCTCCCGCCGCTCGATCAGGGAAAGGAAGGGGCTGGCGAGGATGTCGCTGCGACACACCGCCCCCGTCCGGTCGATCTGCACTCCGCGGGTGAAGTTGACGAACAACCGCACCTGGCTATCGAACTGGGCCTGCACCGATGCCATGAAGTCGACGGCGATCGCGTCGTCGCTGTCGATCCGGGTCGTGATGAGGTGCGGTGCCGTCGCACGCTCGGCCACCGGACCGGCAAAGCTGTCGCGCCGGAACGGCTCGTGGGTCCACAACGGGGTGAAGGCGCCCTCGGCGAGGTCCTCGATGTCAGCCCGGAAGGCGTCCGAGCAGCGGTCGTCGAAGAGGACCAGCCAGCTGAACTCCGCCGCCTGCTGCCGGGTCACCGACGGATAACAGGCGTCGTAGAAGAAGCCGAGGCGGTAGCGCAGCCACTCCTCCGGCATCGGCGGTGCCTCGGGGTGCGTGACGGCGCTGAACCGGGTCAGGAGGACGTGGTCGAACGCGCCGGGCACCGCCCCAGTATGGCGGCACCCCCCGCGTCGGCCCACGGCTTTGGCGCCAAGGCGAGTCTCTAGGCTGGAGCCCATGCGCATCGCGAGATTCACGATCGGTGAGGACCCGGCATACGGGCTGGTCGACGGCGAAGGGAAGAAGATCGCCGGCATCACCGGCGACCCGCTCTACACCAAGATCGAGCTGACGGGGAAGACGTATGCCGTGTCCGACGTCCGGCTGCTCGCGCCGGTCATCCCGCGCAGCAAGGTGATCGGGGTGGGCCGCAACTATGCCGACCACGCCCGCGAGATGGGCAACGAGGTCCCGCCCGAGCCGCTCCTGTTCCTCATCCCCAACACCGCGGTCATCGGGCCCGGCGACCCCGTGGTCATGCCGTCGCAGAGCGAGAACGTCCACTACGAGGGCGAATTGGCCGTCGTCATCGGGCGACTCTGCAAGGGGGTCGAGCCGGAGGACGCCGCGAAGGTGATCTTCGGCTACACCGTGGCCAACGACGTGACCGCGCGCGACCTGCAGAAGTCCGACGGGCAGTGGGCGCGGGCCAAGGGCTTCGACACCTTCTGCCCGCTCGGGCCGTGGATCGAGACCGACCTGGATGTCAGCGATCTGCGCCTCACGACGACCCTTGACGACGAGGTGGTCCAGGACGGCACGACCGCCGACATGGTCCACGGCGTCGCGGCCCTCGTCTCCTACGTGAGCACGGCGTTCACGCTGCTGCCCGGCGACGTCATCCTCACCGGCACGCCGGCCGGGGTCGGGCCGGTGCGCCCGGGTCAGCGAGTCGACGTCCAGATCGAGGGGATCGGCACCCTGTCCAACCCCTTCGTCCGCCAGTGACGATCAAACTCTGGGCTCTTCCCTAGAATCGGCGGCACCATGAGCAAAGAGACGTTGGGTCCTGTCCGTCTGCGCGTCGCCCCGTCACCGACGGGAGACCCGCACGTCGGTACGGCATACATGTCGCTGTTCAACCTCGCCTTCACGCGCAAGGAGGGCGGACAGTTCATCCTCCGGATAGAGGACACCGACCGCGCCCGCTTCCGCGCCGACAGTGAGCAGCAGGTCTTCGACACCCTGCACTGGCTCGGCTTCAACTGGGACGAGGGTCCTGACATCGGTGGTCCGATGGCCCCGTACCGGCAGTCCGAGCGGCTCGAGACCTATGCCCCGTATGCCGCGCGCCTCCTTGCGGACGGGCACGCGTACCACTGCTGGTGCTCGACCGAGCGGCTCGCGGCGATGCGTGAGGAGCAGCAACGGAACAAGCGGCCCACCGGCTATGACCGGCTCTGCCACGGCAAGACCCGCGAGGAGCGGGCGGCCCTGCCGGGGTTCACCGAGACCCCCGTCCTGCGGATGTTCATCCCCGCCGACGTGGAGCTCACCTTCGATGACCTCATCCGTGGATCGGTGGCGGCACCCCGCCCCGACGACCAGGTCATCGTCAAGGCCGACGGCTTCCCGACCTACCATCTCGCCGTCGTCGTCGACGACCACGAGATGGCGATCACCCACGTCGTCCGTGGGGAGGAGTGGATCTCCTCCACCCCCAAGCACCTCCTGCTCTACACGTGGCTCGGGCTCAAGGCGCCGCAGTTCGCCCACATGCCGCTGCTGCGCAACGTCGACAAGTCCAAGATCTCCAAGCGCAAGAACCCGGCCGCCCGGCTGACGTGGTTCCAGGAGCAGGGCTACCTGCCGGAGGCCCTCGGCAATTTCCTCGCCCTGCTCGCCTATCCACCGCGTCAGGGTGCCGACGGCAACGACGTGGAGGTGTTCTCCTTCGCGGAGTTCACCGACGACTTCGACTGGCGCAAGGTCAACCCGGTCGGCCCGATCTTCGACCTCAAGAAGCTCGACTGGCTCAACGGCGTCTACATCCGCGACCTCGAGGTGGGTGAGTTCGCGCACAGGTTGCTGCCGTTCCTCACCAAGGACGGCGTGCTCGGCGACAACCCCTCCCTCGGTGAACTGGCCCGGCTGCGCAAGGTGGCCGAGTTGATCCAGACGCGCGTTGTCACCCTCGCCGAGGCCACGCCCCTCGTGGCTCCCTTCTATGTCGCCGACCAGGACCTGCACATCGCCGACGACGCCCGGGCCGGGCTCGGAGACAACGCGCCCGAGGTGCTCGACAAGGCGCTCGAAGTGCTGGGCGACATCGACGACTCGGGCACCGGTGTGCTCGGCTCGGATTCGGGCTGGACGGCCGCCGCGATCGAGCGCGCGCTGCGCTCGGGGATCGTGGAGGGGCTCGGCATCAAGGCGAAGTTTGCGTTCGGCCCGCTGCGGACAGCCGTGTCCGGAGCCCGGATCAGCCCGCCGTTGTTCGAGTCGATGGAGGTCCTCGGCAAGCACTCGACGATCGCGCGCCTCCGTCGGCTACGCGCAGACCTCGACTGATCGCTCGCGATTTGGGAGGACCCACGACCGACGGGTACAGTCTCCCCTTGGTTCGTCGCCGCGTCGCCCTACGGGCGAAAGGGCGGGGATACCCCTTGGGGTATGGTGTAATTGGCAACACTGGTGATTCTGGTTCATCCGTTCTAGGTTCGAGTCCTGGTACCCCAGCCACGATCAGCCCGCCTCTTGGCGATGTCGGTCGATTCGGAGAAACGTCGCTCGCAAGGGTATGGTTTCCTCCGCTGTCCGACCCGGCTCACGCCGCCGGACAACCGCTAGAGGCCCCGTTGTGTAGTGGCCTAGCACGCCGCCCTCTCAAGGCGGTAGCGCGGGTTCGAATCCCGTCGGGGCTACACCGCCAAACCCCCCGGTTTCCGGGGGGTTTGGCACTTTCTCAGCCCACGGACATCGGGATGATGTCGGCCCGGGTACACAACGGGTACACAACAGCGCGAGCGGCGGCGTCCAGACGGTCGGCGACCTCGTCGAGCTGGTCCGGGAACAGGTGCCCATACAGGTCGAGCGTCATGATCGCGGACTTGTGCCCGAGCATTTGCTGCACGACCTTCACGTCCCGCCTGACGCGATCGCCAGCGACGCC
>JBDTBX010000252.1:0-4507 GCA_039923915.1 Nostocoides sp.
GGTCTTCGATGGAGATCGCGAGGTGTGCGGCTCCTCGCCGGGTCGGGCGCGGGGGGATCACCTTGAGGGCGGTGAGTTCGGTCCGAGCCACGCGCACTTCGCCCAGCCGCGTTGCCACAGTGAGGAATTCGGCGTCTGCAGCCGAAAGCTCACCGACGACGTCGGTGAGCGTTGCTCCCGTCGCCGGGTCGGGCGCGGCGAGGCGGCGCCTGGCGACGACGCGGGAGCCGATCATCGCCTCGACGCGGTCGTCCACGGGGGGTGAACCCAGCACCTCACGGTCCGCCACGGCACCATAGTATGGAGGTCATGACGTACGTGATCGCGCAGCCCTGTGTCGACCTCAAGGACAAGGCCTGCATCGATGAGTGCCCCGTCGACTGCATCTACGAGGGTGAGCGCAGCCTTTACATCCACCCCGACGAGTGTGTCGACTGTGGGGCCTGCGAGCCGGTCTGCCCGGTCGAGGCGATCTACTACGAGGACGACACCCCGGAGAAGTGGGCCGACTACTACAAGGCCAACGTCGAGTTCTTCGACGACCTCGGCAGCCCTGGGGGCGCGGCCAAGCTGGGGCTCATCCCCAAGGACCACCCCCTCATCGCCGACCTGCCGCCTCAGCCACATGATGACTGAACCACGGCTGACGTGATCTCCGGCCTCCCCGACTTTCCCTGGGACTCGCTCGCTCCGTTCACGGAGCGGGCGAGTGCCGTTTCCGGGGGCATCGTCGACCTGTCCATCGGCACCCCTGTCGACCCGACGCCCGCCGTCGTCCAGCAGGCCCTGCGCGACGCGGCCGACGCGCCGGGCTACCCCCAGACCCATGGCTCACCCGACCTGCGCGAGGCGGTCGCGACCTGGTTCGCGACCCGTCGGGGAGTGCCGGATGTCGACCCGGCCGGGGTACTGCCGACGATCGGCTCCAAGGAGCTGGTCGCCTGGCTGCCGACGATGCTCGGGCTCGGACCCGGCGACATCGTCGGCATCCCCACCGTCGCCTACCCGACCTACGACGTCGGCGTGCGGCTCGCCGGCGCGGTCCCGTATGCGGCTGACGCCACCACAGCCTACGGGCCACTGACTTCGGCCACCACGCCAAAACTGTTGTGGCTCAATACTCCTGGCAACCCGACAGGCAAGGTCCTCGGCGTGCCGCACCTGGCCAAGGTTGTGGCGTGGGCCCGCCGGCACGGCATCGTCGTCGCCAGCGACGAGTGCTACGCCGAGCTCGACTGGCGCACCGACCGCGACGGCGAGACCGCCCCGACCACGCCGTCGATCCTCGACCCGCGCGTGACGGGCGGCTCGCACGAGGGCCTGCTCGCCGTCTACTCACTGTCCAAGCAGTCCAACCTCGCCGGCTACCGGGCCGCGTTCGTCGCCGGCGACCCGGCGATCGTCGCGGGGTTGCTCGAGGTCCGCAGGCACGCCGGGATGATCGTGCCCTGGCCGGTCCAGCGGGCCATGCTCGCGGCGCTCGGCGACACGGCACATGTCGCCGAGCAGAAGGCGAGGTATGCCGCCCGGCGCGCCACGCTCGCGGCGGCCGTCACGGCATACGGCCTGCGCATCGAGGAATCCCAGGCGGGTCTCTACCTCTGGTCGACGGCGGGGGAGGACTGCTGGACGACCGTGGGCCGGCTCGCCGACCTCGGCATCCTGGTCGCGCCGGGAGTCTTTTACGGGAGGGCGGCCTCGCAGCACGTCCGGATCGCGCTCACCGCGACCGACGAGCGCATCGCCGCCGCTGCCCAGCGCCTCGTTGCCTGACCGGAGGCGTAGGCATTCGACCCCCCGGGTCCCCCAGGTCGCGGACTGCCCGTTGGGGCCACCTGCAGGGGCTGGGGTAGGTTCGGATCAGGAGCAGGCGACGGCGCCACCGCGGCGAGCCGTGGCCATGGGCTGCAACGACGGGGCCCTCACGACGAGCGAGGAGCTGGGTATGACAGACGAACCGGGCGCACAGTTCACGGCCGGCGACAAGACGCTCGAGCTGACGACGATAAAGGCCACCGAGGGCAACAACGGGTATGACATCTCGGCGCTGCTCAAGGAGACCGGCAACGTCACCCTCGACATCGGCTTCGTCAACACGGCATCGTGTGAGAGTGCCATCACCTACATCGACGGTGACAAGGGCATCCTGCGCTATCGCGGCTACCCGATCGACCAGCTGGCCGAGAAGTCCAGCTTCCTCGAGGTCTCCTACCTGCTCATCTATGGCGCGCTGCCGAGCCAAGAGGAGCTGAGCGAGTTCGACCAGCGGATCCGCCGGCACACCCTGCTCCACGAGGACCTGCGGGCGTTCTTCAACGGCTTCCCCCGCGACGCCCACCCGATGCCGGTGCTCTCCTCTGCCGTCTCGGCGCTCGGCACGTTCTACCAGGACAGCCTCGACCCGTTCGACAACGGGCAAGTCGACCTGTCGACGATCCGGCTGATGGCCAAGCTGCCGACGATCGCGGCATACGCCTACAAGAAGTCGGTCGGCCAGCCGTTCCTCTACCCTGACAACAGCCTGTCGCTGCCCGAGAACTTCCTGCGGATGACGTTCGGCTTCCCCGCCGAGCCCTACGACCTCGACCCCGACATGGTCAAGGCGCTGGACCTGCTCCTCATCCTGCACGCCGACCACGAACAGAACTGCTCGACGTCGACGGTGCGACTGGTCGGCTCCTCACACGCCAACCTTTTCGCCTCGGTCTCGGCCGGGATCAACGCCCTCTTCGGCCCCCTCCACGGTGGCGCCAACCAGGCCGTCCTGGAGATGCTCCAGCAGATCCACGACGACGGTGGCGACGTCGACACCTTCGTCCGGAAGGTCAAGAACAAGGAGGACGGGGTCAAGTTGATGGGCTTTGGCCACCGGGTCTACAAGAACTACGACCCCCGCGCCGCCATCATCAAGAAGAGCGCCGACAAGATCCTCAACAAGGACGGCATCAACGACCCGCTCCTCGAGATCGCCATCAAGCTCGAGCAGCACGCGCTCCAGGACGACTACTTCGTCAGCCGGCGGCTCTACCCCAACGTCGACTTCTACACCGGGCTGATCTACAAGGCCATGGGCTTCCCGCCGCGGATGTTCACGGTGCTCTTCGCCCTCGGCCGGCTGCCCGGCTGGATCGCCCAGTGGCGGGAGATGATCGAGGACCCGCAGACCAAGATCGGCCGCCCGCGCCAGATCTACACCGGCGAGGCCGAGCGCGACTACCTCCCCATCGCCTCCCGCTGAGCCCGCGACGAAGGGGCCGTATGCCGTCGGCATCCGGGCCCCTTGAATTCTCGGCGGGTCAGTTCAAGGTGATGACGACCGTGGCCGCACCCACGGCCGCGGAGGCGCCGTGCCAGGTGTAGGCGCCGTCGCTCTTGGCGCGGTGCCAGGCCTGGTCGGCGACGGAGACATCCTTGATCTGGAACAGGTCGGCCTTGGCGACCGCCCACGAGCCAGCGGCCCACGCGCTGCGCGCATCGTGGGCGTTGATCCTCACCTTCTTGCCGGACACGGTGGCGGACAGTCCGGTCTCGCGGTCGAGCAGGTTCGCCAGGGTCGTGCCGTCACCGGCGGCCGTGGCCCCGCCGAGGCTGCAGCCCACTCCACCGGGTGTGTAGCCGGAGAGGGTGTCGGCGAGCACCCGGCCCTCGGCCTCATGGTCGGCGTAGGCCCCGGGAGCCGCGCTGCGCTGCACCGCCTGGGCGACCTTGGTGATCTCCATCGACTCATAACCCTTGATCTTGACCAAGGCGTCGTAGAAGGCGTTCGTCGCGAAGTCAGGGTCGAGGATCTGGGCCTTGGTGCCCCACCCTTGGGAGGTCCGCTGCTGGAAGAGGCCGAGGGAGTCACGGTCCCCATAGTTGAGGTTGCGCAGCTTGGACTCCTGCAGTGCGGTCGCGACGGCGATCGTCGCGGCCCTCGCGGGCAGGCCGCGCCGCTTGGCGATCGCGACGATGGTCGAGGCGTTGGCCATCTGCTCAGAGGTGTAGCGGAAGGCGGTGTCGCCCGTCTTGGCCTGGCAACCCGTCGTCGCCCACGGGCTGTTCATCCCGCGCACACCGAGGTAGGCCGCACCGGCGACGACGACGGCCATGCCAGCGAGGAAGACGCGGCCGAAGACCCGTCTGTGGCGCGAGCCGGGCTGCTCCTCGGACAGGATCAACCCGCCTGGGCGCGTGCGTGACATGACGGTTTGGACCTTCCTGGGTTGGGCCGGATCGGTGCGGCGGGGTTGAGTGTGTTCGGCGTCTGTGGACGGGGATGCGGGTCAGCTGTTCGCGTGCAACGCGCTGTTGAGGGCGATACCGTGGCCCGCCCGAGGCCGCGCCTCGACCCGTCCGATGACCGAGTTGCGGATGAACAGCAGCCCGTCCTGACCACTTAACTCCCGGGCCTTGACCACGGTTCCGTCGGGAAGGGTGACCTTGGTGCCGGCCGTGACGTAGAGGCCGGCCTCGATGACGCAGTCGTCGCCGAGGGAGATGCCGCAACCGGACTCGGCCCCGAGCA
>JBDTBX010000253.1:0-5123 GCA_039923915.1 Nostocoides sp.
TTGATCTGTTCGGTGACGTATGCCGTGCCGGCGGAGAGGTCGAGGGCGAGCCCCACCGCGCCGAGCAGGTTGTCCGCCACGGTCGTCGTGGCCCCCGACGTCAGGTCGACGCGGACGAGACGGCCCACGGCGCCGTACTCGACGACGTATGCCGTCGACGTCGCCTCATCGATCGCCAGCTGCTGGGGCGCCTGGAGCCCGGTCGCGACGACGGTGGTCGTGGCCGCAGTACGGCCCGCTGACCGCAGGTCCACGTGGTAGATGTTTCCGCCCCGCTCGCTGACCCACGCGTGCGTCTCGTCAGCGGCGACGACGATGTCCTCCAGCTCGTTGTAGCCGGTGCCGAGCACGGTGTAGGCGTCGTGCCACCACCACCACAGCAGCTTGGTCAGGCTCAGGAGCTGGTCGGGCTTGAGCGAGGCCTTGAGGTTCGCCCCGTCGGGGATCGACGCGATGGCGGTGACGAGGCCGGCGTCGCCAGAGAGCGCACCCGCCGTCACCATGTCCCGGATCGTGCCGACCTCTACTGTCGACCAGTCCACCGCGTCGACGGCCGGGACCGGCGGGAGGTCGGCGGGAATCTGCTTCAGGACGTCCGGGCCGATGGGCGCGCGCCGAAGGGCGCCGATCCCCTTGAGTTTGCCACCGGCAACGACGTCGCGGACCCGAGCCGGATCGGGGAGCGGCAGCGGCAGGGGGAAGCGGGGCCGGTCGAGCACATGCACGGGGAGGTGTGGGTGGATGAAGATGCCGGGCGAGGGGGTGAGGTCGAGCTGAGAGATCTTGCCTCCGTACTCGACGAAGACCAGCCGGTTACCGGATGTGCGGTAGTCGCTTCCGACGGCGCCGGCGAGGCCGGACACGAGCGTGGCGCGAGTCATGTGGGTTCCTTCCCCCGATGGACGGGGCGCGAGCCGCCCCATGGGGATGGGAGCACCGAGGCACGGGCTTGATACTCAGGCGTCCAGGCCGATGAACCGCCGGAACTCGTCGGCGCCGGTGACCTCGACGGTCAGGTCGCCCCGGTCGAAGGTCTCCGGCGTCAGCACCAGCCCCACGTTGATCGCGAGCTCGCCCTCGCGCCGCTCCAGGCGCTGCCGCCCGTTGTCGACGTAGCCGACCTTCCGGCTGACCGCCAGCGATGGCGGATTGTCCGTGAACGCACCCGATGTCACCTCGGCGAAGCCCAGGTGGTCGAACGCCAACGCACAGATTGCCCGGCGCATGGCCGTGCCGATTCCGTTGCCTTGGAACGACATTCCCAGCCACGACCCGGTCTCGCCGGTCCGCGTCACGAGGAACGCCTTGGTCTCGACCGCCTGCACCCCCACGACGACCCCTTCGTGGCGCACGACGAGGGGGAGCGCCCACTCCTCGGGTCGGAACTCGGCGCGCTTGCGCCAGAAGTACTGGGCCGTATTGGTCCGCAACGTTGTCCCCGTCGCTGCGGTCCACGGGACGTAGAACGGCATCCGCTCCGGGTCGTGGATGCCGCCGACGGCAACCTCGCCCAGCTCGGCGACATCCTCGTCGGTCGGGTACCGCAGCGTCAGTGGTCCCGCCGCGACCTGCAGGGCGAACGGCGGGAAGGCTGCGGTGAGGTCGGGCGGCATACGGAAACCGTCTCGTATGCCGCCCCGGTCGGCAATCCGTTTTGGTCCGCCGATCCGGGCCTTAGACTCGCCGACGTGGGGATGCCCGAGGAACCGGCCGCAGCGCCCGCCCTCGAGTTCGTCGGGCTGGCCAAGGCGTATGCAGGTCGCTGGGTCGTCGATCACCTCTCACTGGCCATCTCGCGGGGATCCCTCTACGGACTGGTCGGTCCGAACGGGGCCGGCAAGACGACGACCCTGTCGATGGCCACCGGCCTGCTCCGGCCGGACGCAGGCACCGCCCGCGTGCTCGGCGTCGATGTCTGGGCCGACCCGCCGCACGCCAAGTCGCTCATGGGGATCGCGCCCGACGGGCTGCGCCTGTTCGACCAGTTGTCAGGTCGCGAGCTGCTCACCTATGTGGGTGCCTTGCGCAAGATGCCGGGCGACGTCGTGGCCGCGCGGGCCGAGGAGCTGCTCACCGTCCTCGGTCTGGCCGGCGACGCCGACGTCATCGTTGCCGACTACTCCGCCGGGATGACCAAGAAGGTCGGTCTGGCCTGCGCGATGATCCACGCCCCGCGGGTCCTGCTCCTCGACGAACCGTTCGAGGCCGTCGACCCGGTGTCGGGCCAGACCATCAGGAGCATCCTGCGCGGGTTCGTCGGGGGCGGTGGGACCGTGGTCATGTCGAGCCACGTCATGGAGCTCGTCGAGGGCCTGTGTGACCACGTCGCCGTCGTGGCCGGCGGGCGCATCCTCGCCGCCGGACCGACCGAGACGATCCGCGACGGGCGCCCCCTGCACGAGCGGTTCATCGAGCTCGTCGGCGGTAGCCCCGACCTGCAGGGGCTCTCGTGGTTGGGCTCGTAGTCAGGCTTCGAATGACGATGTGGCGCAACGCCCTTCGCCGCAGCACCCCCCGTCTCGTCTCGACGATCATCGGTGCGGTCGTGGCCACCGTCGGGCTGCTGGTCCTCGGCACCGGCCTCGTCGCCCTCGGCTGGCAACCACTTGGCACCGCCAGCCTCACCGTGCCCCTCTTCTCAACGCTCACGCTGCTCTGGGTGGTCCTGTCGGTGGTCGCCTTCGGCGTCGACGCGACGGTCGACCCGCGACGCTTCGCGGTCCTGCCCGTACGCGCACCGGATCTGGCCCGCGGGCTGTTCGTCGCGGCGTTCGCCGGCATTCCGGCCCTGTTCCTCACCGGACTGGCGGTCGAACAGGTCGTGGGCTGGGCGGTCCGCGGCTGGCCGGGCCTCGCAGCGGCCGTGGCCGCGGTGCTCGGGGTCTCGACCTCGGTGCTCCTCTCGCGAGTCGTCACGACGGCACTGGCCCGGACCATGAGCAGCCGCCGAGGTCGCGACCTGGCCGCCGTCGTCGTCTCGCTCATCACCATCGTGCCGATGACCTTCAACCTGCTCGTCACGTCGCGAGCGGGTCGCCTGGACGCCTTCCACGCCGACGCGACGGCGACGGCCCGGGTCGTCGGCTGGACGCCCGTCGGCTGGGCCTGGGCCCTGCCCGATGATGTTGCACGGGCCGAGTGGCTGCCGGCCCTTGCCCATCTCGCCCTGGCCTCGGCCCTCCTCGCAGTCCTCTGGCGTTCCTGGATCGCTCTGCTGGCAAGGGAACTCACGTCTCCGCTGGACTCGGCTGCGTCACAGCGAGTCGGTCGCGGCCGCTTCCTGCCCGCACTGTTGGGTACCGGCGCCGTGGCCTCGATCGCTGCGCGTCGGATCCGCGCGTGGCGACGCGACAGCCGGCTCGTGAGCATCGGGCTGCGGACCCTGGTCATCCCTGTCGTCATGCTGTTCCAGGCCGTCCTCCTGCCCGGCGGCACCGGCCTCGCCGGGATCGCGACCGTCATCCTGGCCGTCATGGCGGGGCTCACCCTGATGAACGACCTCGCCTTCGACGGCCCGGCGTGGTGGATCCACCTCGCCACGTCGACCACCGGCGCGCAGGACCGTTGGGGTCGTGTCGTCTCCTCGGTCGTCGTCTTCGGGCCGGTCGTGGCCCTCACGTATGCCGCGTCGGTGGTCCTCGGTCTCTTCGGTCACCGCCTCGCGTGGCTGGCCGTGATCATCGCCGTGTTCCTCGTCAGCCTCGGGGTGGCAAGCGTCGTGGGCGCATGGACGCCTGGTTCGGCGCCGCGCTCGGGCGGCAACCCGTTCGCCGCCAACTCAGGCAGCGCAGCGACCGGGTGCGTGACGACGATCATCGCCTTCGTGGGGCCGGTCCTGCTCAGTCTGCCGGTGATCGTGGGCGCGGCCCTCGCCCGCGACTCGGTCCTCATCAGCGCCGCCATGGTGGCCGCGGCCGTGGCGTGGGGCGGCGGAATCCTCTGGGGCGCCGTCCATCTCGCCGGGCGACGGCTCGACACTCATGGACCCGAGATGCTGGCCAGTCTCCGCACTGCCCCGGCGTGAGACCCCCGAACCCGGGCGACACGCGTACGGATCAGGCGTTGAACCGGGCCAGGTCGCTCACGCCGTCGACGTCGCCGACCGCCCGCAGACCCTCGAGCACGCCGGAGCGGTCGGCCGCAGACCGGTTCTGGTTGAACTTGGCCTTGGCCTCGATCGCCGTGATCCGCAGCTCGAACCCGACGATGGCCCGCAGCTGACCCTCGATGTAGGCGGGTGGCGCGTCGG
The DNA here is from genome assembly GCA_039923915.1 of Nostocoides sp. Lineage (GTDB taxonomy): Bacteria > Actinomycetota > Actinomycetes > Actinomycetales > Dermatophilaceae > Nostocoides. The sequence goes on from JBDTBX010000253.1 coordinate 4,250, forward strand.
CGGGCGACCACTGGGGGTCGAAGGGCTCCTCGTACTTGGCGGTCATCCGGGTCACGAGGTCGCGGACCCACTCCGTGTCGTCGTGGACCACGAGATCAGCCACGATGTTGAGGGTGAGGTGGTTCCACGTCGGGACGACGCGGCCGTGCTCGGCCTTCGCTGCATACCAGGTGGGGGAGATGTAGGAGTCGCTGCCGTGGACGATGACCAGCGACGGCCCGGTCACCGTCCGCGACCAGTGGTCGTTCATCCGCGCGACGTGACCGAGCAGGGTGCCGTGCTCGCCGGCGGACTCCTCGAAGAGCAGCGGGAGGAAGGTGCTGACCAGCCCCTCCGTCGTCGGGGTGACCAGATCGGCGGCACCGAGGCCGTGGAGCAGGTCGAGGACGTCGGGTTCGTCCATGGCGAAGTGGCGGGGTACGTACACAACCCACACCGTATGCCGCGAACCCGGCTCCGCGGTCGGTGCTCCCGGAGCTGGGTGCTCACCCGGCGGACCGGACCGCCCCAGTTGTCGTCGGACGGCCGCAGCCGCAGCCGGGCGTCAGGGACTGCCACCCTTGTCCGAAGACGGTTCGTCGACTTTGGGCTGGTCGGGCTCGCGCAGCATGCGCGCCAGGGTCCGCAGCAGCGTCCAGGCGATGGCCGCGTTGCCCTGGACCAGTGGTCGGAAGTCCCAGAGCGTGATCCCTTGGCAGACGAGTTCATCCTCAGCGGTCACCGTGGCCGAGCGAGAACCCTGGTCGAGAAGTGCGATCTCGCCGAAGTACTCACCCGGGCCCAGGGTTCGCCGAAACGCACCGTGCACTGTCACCGTGGCGGTTCCGGACTCGATCAGGTAGAACGCGGCTGCGTCTGACCCCTCCTTGGCCAC
>JBDTBX010000254.1:0-3176 GCA_039923915.1 Nostocoides sp.
GGCGAGGTGATCATGGTCGACGGGCAGCCGCTCGAGCTCGTGCTCGTCAAGAACCCGGCGGGCTTCACCGTGGCGCTGGGGACCTACGGGACGACGCCGGTCGCGACAATGGTCGCGATCAACGACAACGACGCCGACGGCCGTGACGTGAGCTGGCTCTATGACGTGTCCTTCGCGTCGCTGCGAGAGCGGGGAGTCGCGACGACGAGCGGCATACGGGCCTACGACATGGCCCTGCGCCTGTCCTACGACGACGTCCCGGTGGCCGCGATCGAGCCGGACCTGACCCGCGCGCTGGACTCCTTCACGGCCTCCCACTCGGCCGAGCCGAAGCGGATCTTCTGCACCTACACGGCGATGATGGCGCTGCGCCGGACCCTGGCCGCGCGGCACGGCCTCGCGGACTTCGGCGAGGAGGGCTGATCCGTATGCCGGAAGACCGCACACCCTCGGGGCCGAGCAAGGGGACGATCAACCTCGTCCACCTCTATCCGCGCGAGATGAGCATCTACGGGGACCTGGGCAACACCCGGTGCCTCGCCGCGCGGATCGCCCGGCACGGGTACACCGCCAACGTCATCGGCCACCACCCGGGGTCGGTGCTGGCGGCCACCGCCCACCTGGTCGTCGGCGGCGGCGGCCAGGACTCGGGGCAGGCGCGGGTCGAGGGCGACCTGTTCGCGAACGCCGACGTCCTGCGCGGGCTCGCCGCCGACGGGGTGCCGATGATGATGATCTGCGGGACGTACCAGCTGTTCGGCAACGCCTTCGTGACCGTCGAGGGCAGGCGGCTGCCCGGGCTCGGGATCCTCGACGTGACCACCCAGGGCAACGCCAAGCGGATGATCGGGCCGTCGGTGCTCGAGACCGAGTTCGGGACGATCGTCGGCTACGAGAACCACTCGGGATCCACGACCCTCGGGGCGAGCCAAACGGCTTTTGGGGTTGTCCGGCACGGGTTCGGCAACAACGGGGAGGACCGGACGGGGGGAGCGCGGGCCGGGAACGTCTTCGGGCACTACCTCCACGGCCCCGTCCTGCCCGCGAACCCGCGCTTTGCGGACTCGCTCATCGCGTATGCCGCGGAGCTCGCGACCGGGCGGGCGTTCGAGCCGGAGCGCCAGGACGATGGTGTCGCCGACGAGGCGCGGACGCGTCAGATCCGTCGCCTGATCGGCTGACGTCGTCAGAACGGCGGTTCGTCGCCCTCGGCGCAGGTGTCGTCGCTCCAACTCGCGGGGCGCGCGGGGTAGAGGTCGCTCTGATCCCGGTTGCTGGACTCACCGGCCTTGCGTTCGGTCGCTGGTTTCCCCTGGGCGTCAGCGCAGTCGTGCCAGTCGCCGGTGAACTCCCACGCGATGGGGCAGTCGGTGAAGAGCACGGTGTGCACGTCGACGGCATAGGCCTCGAGCGTGGACTGGCTGTGTCTCGCGGCGCCGACCGATCCGGCAATGACTTCGTCCAACCGGTCGCGCTCGATGTCGAAGGCGTCCCCATGTTGGGGGCCTTGCCGTTCATCCCGGGCCGAGGCCCCTGCCAGTCGGTCGAGGCGCGGGAAGGCGGCGAGGTGATCGACGGGTGTGGTGGCCAGGCGCTGGCCGTGGGGTGTGGTCCAGGTCAGGGTGCCATCGGGGTGCAGGCGGACCGACCAGCCGCGTCGTTGCTTGATCCGGTGATGGCGTCGACACAGCAGGACCAGGTTGGTCGGGGTGGTGGGCCCCGCAGGCCAGGCGATCACGTGGTCCAGGTCGCACAGGCGGGCGTTGGCGTGGCAGCCGGGAAACCGGCAGTGGCCATCGCGGGCAATCACGGCAGCCCGGATCGCCTTGGTCGGCTGATAGCGGTTGGTCAGCCAACCCGGGCTCGGCCGCTTCCGCTTGGGATCGACCGGTCCGGTGCTGTAGCCCCCGGTCTCGTCGTCGCACCCCACACCGTCGACCTGAGCCGGGACGACGTTGCCCGCCGCATCGCTTGCCGTCGCCTGTTCCGCCGGGCTGGTCGGCTCTGGCGGTCGTCGGGGGCGTGGTTCGTCGTCCCCAGCCGCCGCAGTGGCCGCGTTGATCTCGGTCTGGCTCTCGGTGGCTGTCGTCGTGGCGCTGGTCTTGCCGGTCGCGCCTGACGTCGTCGAGTCAGGGCGCGTGCGGTCGAGAGTGCCGGCCAGCAGGTCGGCGAGCCAGGCGCGCGGGACGTAGGTGGATCCCGGAGCATCCATGCCGGTGACCTCGACAAGGTAGGTGTCATCGTGGCCGTCGGCGGCGACGGCTGCGTCTTCGAGTGTGGAGACCGGTATGCCGACATGGACGTGATAACTGCCCGTGGCCTGTCCCAGGACGAGTTGAAACAGGGCGGTGGCTCGTGCCTCGGCGATGTTCGCCCCGGTGGCCTTCTTGACCTGGAGGGCGACATCGTTGACGGCGGCGTAGGCGGCCCGGGAGGTCTCGGTCGGGGCGTGGACCTGCCAGGTGTCGGTGCCGTCGCCGTTGACCCAGCGTTGCAGACCGATGTTGGATCGAGTCTTGAGGCACTGGTGGCGGACCAGCTCGGGGTTGATCTTGTTCAACTCATGACGGATCCGGGCCCGCAGCCGACCGCCGGCCTCGGCGCCGAACCGGTCGACCAGGGCGGCGGCGACGGCTCGGGCCTCAGCCACTGGTGCCTCAGCGAGTTCGTCGGCAACGATGCCAGCGCGGTAGGCGTCCCCACGGCCCTGACTCATCGCACTCACGACCGTGGGAATCCGAGTCATCAGGGCGACCGCTTGGCGGACCTTGCCCTCGGCTCCGGACGGGGTCAGACCCAGGATGGGCGCGACCAGCTCGGGGGCGTCATAGCGGATGTGTCCCAATCCTCGGTGCTGCTCGACCCAGGAGCCGTCATCGGTGCCGGCGTCGACGATGTCGATCGCGGCCACCTGCGCGAGGGCCAAGGTCTGGGTTGCCTCGATCCGGGCCTTGGCGGCGGCGCACTCGGCCAAGATCTCGAGCCAGTCGGCAGTGCTGGATGCAGCGCCGGCGCGTCCCAACCGGCGCGCAGCCGTGAACAGGTCTGCGGCTGCGTCGTTGACGACCTGCCCCTGCGCCGTGACCGAGGCCTGCTCAGCCCGGACACTCGCCGCGGCAGGTCCACGGTTCAGGCGGTCGGTCGCGCCGGCCGCTGTGGCGGTCGGCGCGAAGGCT
>JBDTBX010000255.1:0-5082 GCA_039923915.1 Nostocoides sp.
CAAGGAGCACTTCGCGCGCGTCAAGGTGCCGCAGTCTTTGCCACGCCTGGTCCGGATCGAGGGCAGCGCGAGCGAGGGCGGCTTCCTCGATCCGTATGCCGCGCGCTTCGTCCCGATGGAGGACGTCATCGCCGCGCACCTGGACCAGTTGTTCCCGGGGATGGAGATTCACGAGCACTTCACCTTTCGGGTCACCCGGAACGAGGACATGGAGGTCGAGGAGGACGACGCCGAGAACCTCCTCACCGTTCTGGAGCGCGAGCTGACCCGGCGCCGGTTCGGCCCGCCGGTGCGCCTCGAGGTCGAGGAGACGATGGACGACCACGTCATGGACCTGCTCGTGCGCGAGCTCGGCGTCCACGAGTCCGAGGTCTACCGGCTGCCGGCCCCGCTCGACCTGCGCGCCCTGCACGTCGTGGCCGACCTCGAACGCTCCGACCTGCACTACCCGCCGTTCCTGTCGCGGAGCAACCCGGACCTGGCCCCGATCGAGCGGTCCAAGGCCGGCGACATCCTGGGCAGCATCAAGCGCCGCGACGTCCTGCTGCAGCACCCGTACGACTCCTTCTCCACCTCGGTCCAGGCCTTCATCGAGCAGGCCGCCGCCGACCCCAAGGTGCTGGCCATCAAACAGACCCTCTATCGCACCAGCGGTGACTCCCCCATCGTCGACGCCCTCATCGACGCCGCCGAGGCCGGCAAGCAGGTGCTCGCCGTCGTGGAGATCAAGGCCCGGTTCGACGAGGTCAACAACATCTCCTGGGCCCGCAAGCTGGAGCACGCCGGCGTCCACGTCGTCTACGGCATCGTCGGTCTCAAGACGCACTGCAAGCTGTTGCTCGTCGTCCGACAGGAGGCCGAGGGCCTGGTCCGCTACTGCCACATCGGTACGGGCAACTACAACCCCAAGACAGCCCGTCTCTACGAGGACTTCGGGCTGCTCACGACCGACCCGCAGGTCGGCGAGGACCTCGGCAAGCTGTTCAACCAGCTGTCCGGTCTGGCCCCCCGCAGCAAGTTCAAGCGGTTGCTCGTCGCCCCACGCTCGGTCCGTGCCGGGCTCGTGGCGCGGATCGAGGCCGAGATCGCCACGGCCGAGAAGGGCCGCGCGGCGTCGATCTCGCTCAAGCTCAACTCGATCGTCGACGAGGCCATCATCGACGCCCTCTACCGGGCCTCGATGGCCGGCGTGACGGTGCGGATCTGGGTGCGCGGCACGTGCGCCCTGCGCCCGGGGGTGCCCGGCCTCTCCGACAACATCGAGGTCCGGTCCTACCTCGGCCGGTTCCTCGAGCACTCCCGCGTCTTCCTCTTCGGCGGCGACGGCGAGACGGAGGCCTGGATCGGCAGCGCCGACCTGATGCACCGCAACCTCGACCGCCGGGTGGAGTCCCTCGTCCGGATCAGCGACGAGCGGCACGTCGCCGACCTCACCTCCCTGCTCGACCGGGGCTTCAGCGACGCCTACGCGCACTGGCGGCTGGGCGCCGACGGCCGTTGGACCCGCCACCACCTCGACGCCGACGGCCAGCCCCTCGCCGATCTGCAGAGTGCACTCATCGAGATGCACACCAAGCGGGTCCGCAAGGCCCGCCGTCGCTGATCGGAGCAGCCGCATGCCGGTCATCCCGGCCGCCGGAACGATCCCGTGGCGGCACGTGCAGGGAACCCTCGAGGTCGCCCTTGTGCACCGGCCGCGCTACGACGACTGGTCCTGGCCCAAGGGCAAGCTCGACGCGTCGGAGGAGTGGCCGGTCGCGGCGGCCCGGGAGACGCTGGAGGAGACCGGCCTGGTCGTCCAACTCGGCGTGCCCCTCCCCTCCTCCGAGTACACCGTGCTGGACCGCGACGGCAGTCCGGCGACCAAGGAGGTCCGCTACTGGGCGGCCGAGGTGGCCGGCGGCGACGGCCTGCTGGTCAACGAGATCGACGACGTCGCCTGGTTGGACCGGGCCGCGGCCTACGACCGGCTCGACTACGCCCGAGACCGGGACCAGCTGCTCGCCCTCGTCCGGGCCGACCAGCTCGGCTACCTGCGCACGCGGCCGTTGGCCGTCGTCCGGCACGCGAAGGCCGTGCCGCGCTCGACGTGGCGCCGCGAGGACCCGCAGCGTCCGCTCGAGGAGTCCGGCCAGCGGCGGTCGGCCGCACTGGGAGGCGTGCTCGCGGCATACGGAATCAGCCGGCTGGTCAGTTCGCCCTCGGCGCGGTGCGCGGACACTCTTCGGCCGTATGCCGCGAGCCTGGGTCGCGCGCTGAGGCTGCGGGAGGAACTGTCCGAGGAGGGGTTCGCCGCCGACCCCACTGGCGTCGTCGGCCTCATCCGGCGCGAGCTGACCCGGAGCCGGGCCACCGCACTGTGCAGTCACGGGCCGGTGCTGCCGACGATCATCGGGGCCCTGCTCGAGCACGTGGCTCCGGACGCCGCGCAGGTCACTGACCTGCTCGACGCGGTGGCTGCTCACGGGATGTCCAAGGGGGAGGTGCTCGTGGCCCACCTGACCCCCGGGCCGGACCCGCTCGTCGTCGCGGTGGAGCGGCACCGACCGTAACCGCGTCGACGACCCCAGGACCATCTTCAACAACCTACCCAGAAGGCACCGAAAACCCCATCAGGAGTCGCCTCGACTGAGCCGGCCTGCGCGGCTCAGCGCGCGAACAGGTGGATCACGGCATACGCCGCTGCCGCCGACAGGCCCGCCCCGGGAAAGGTGAAGACCCAGGCGCCCACGATGTTCTTGGCGACGTTCCAGCGAACCGCCCTGACCGAGCGGGTCGCGCCAACGCCCATGATCGCCGAGGTGATGGCATGGGTCGTCGAGATGGGTGCCTGCAGGGCGGTGGCGACGAACAGGATGCTCGCCGCGGTGACCTCCGCCGCGAAGCCCTGGGGCGGGTCCAGGTGGATGATCCGGCGGCCGAGGGTGCGCATGATCCGCCACCCACCCGAATACGTGCCGGCACTGATGACGACGGCGGACATGACCAGGACCCAGAGCGGAATCGAGTCCTTGCCACCGTGGTAGCCACCGACGGTGAGCGCCAGGACGACGACACCGGCCGTCTTGGCCGCGTCCTGCATACCGTGACCGAACGCCATGGCGGCCGCCGAGACGGTCTGGGCGTAGCGGAAGCCGCGGCCGACCCTGGCCGGCATGGACCGCCGGAAGATCCACAGGATCGCTGTCATGACGAGGTAGCCGAGGATGAGCCCGACGATCGGCGACAGCAGCATCGGGATGATGACCTTGTCCAGGACGCCTCTCCACTGGACCGCCGCCCCCGCCGCGAGGGCCGACCCGCCGAGTCCCCCGATGAGGGCGTGACTGGACGATGACGGCAGGCCCTGCCACCAGGTCAGCAGGTTCCAGGCGGTGGCGCCGATGAGCGCCCCGGCGCAGACGATCAGGCCCGCGTTGCCTTGCGGGGCGTCGATGATGCCCTTGCCGACGGTGGCGGCCACCTTGGTGCCGAAGAAGGCGCCGAACAGGTTGGCGACGGCCGCCATGATCAGGGCGATCCGCGGGGTCAGGGCGCGGGTCGACACCGAGGTCGCGATGGCGTTGGCCGAGTCGTGGAACCCGTTGGTGTAGTTGAACCCCATCGCCAGGATGACGACAAGGATCACCCCGAACAGGTTGGTCTGGTCCATGAGAGGGTCAGGACTCCTTGACCGCGATGCTCTCGATCTTGTGGGCCACCTTCTCGAACGCGTCGGCAGCGGCCTCGAGCTCGTCGATGACCTCCTTCTGCTTCATGACAGTGATCGGGTCCGGGTTGGGACTGTTGAACAACTCGGCGAGCAACCGGCGGTAGGCCTTGTCGGCCTGGTTCTCCAGGCGGTTGATCTCGACCCAGTAGTCCGAGAGGTCGCGCATCGAGCGCAGCTTGGGCATCGACTCGGCCGTGAGATCGGCCATCCGGCACAGCACCTCTACCTGCTTGGACACGCGCGGCAGCAGGTCGTCGATCTTGTAGAGACCGATGAGGTCGACCGCCGCCTCCATGTGGTCGACGCAGTCGTCGAGCGTCACGGCCAGGTCGTGGATGTCCTCGCGGTCGAACGGGGTGATGAAGGAGCTGTTGACCCGGTTGATGATCGCGTGGGTGGCCTCGTCGGCCTGGTGCTCGATGTCCATCATCTTCTTGACGATGTCCTTGCGCTCCTCGGCGGTCGTGCCGAGGACTGCGGTCAACTGCTCGGCACCGAGGACGAGGTAGCGGCTCAGGTCGGCGAACAGGTCATAGAAGCTGGTGTCCTGGGGGGTGAGGCGAAAGCCCACGAGTGATCTCCCGACGGAAGGTGACGGTCCGGAGCAAGGGTATGGCCAGACAGTGGCTAACGCGCAACCGTGGGTGACCGGGAGGTCGCCACAGGGGCCGCTCGGCTGGGTCGGGCTACTTCCCGGCCCGCTCAGCGGGGCGGCGCGGCCTCTGAACCGAGGCCGAGCACGCGGTCGATGTCCGCGTCGCTGAGATGGCCCGAGGAGCTGGCGGCCGCGAGGACGAGTTCACCGACAAGGGCGATCTCGTCGCGCAGGGGTGCGTCAACAAGGTCGTCACGGTGCTGGATCGTCATGCGCTCAGCATAGGAAGCAAAGCCGGTCTTGGCAGTCGCCCCAAGGTACGGGGTTGGTAAATCTTTGGCCACGAGAGGCCGGGCTGGTGGGACCTGGCTCGACGTCAGGGACGCGTTCCATCGACGAAGGAGGTGGAACAAGGAGTTGACGTCGGGCTGGGAGCGCCTCACGGCGCGTGGCCGCTCGTAGCGGCTAATTTTGGGACCCGGGGCTGCCGCAGCCCGACGTCTGAACGACTCTAACCCGATCGGCCCCGCTTTGGTTCCCGGAACGTCTTCAGACATGCCGTATGCCGTTGGGCTCAGGTCAGGTCGCCGGACCGCCAGAGCGCGGCGCAGGCCCGCAGGTCGTGGCTGGTCTGCAGCATCGACACACCTCGCCGGGTGAGCGCCCCGGCGGCCAGCTCGTCGCCGTCGCCGGCAAGGTCGGCCCGGCCGGCCGAGATGACCGCACAGAACGCGGAGGCGCGGTCCAGGGCCAGGGCGAAGTCACCGGCATACAG
>JBDTBX010000256.1:0-5525 GCA_039923915.1 Nostocoides sp.
CCAGGTCATCGAGGCCGACGCGCTCCGCGACGAGCTGCTGCTCCGGCTGCGCTATGCGAAGAACCGGGAGCGGCACTTCGCGACCAAGCGCCGCGACGTACCGCCGGTCTGACGTTCAAGGGGGCGCGGCGCCCGCGCGTGACTGACCCGCGCAACAGCACGTGGACCGGATTGTCAGGGTGCATGCAGGTGCTTCCCAGCGCCCTTTGATCTGGCCACGGAAGGCTCCGGACGTCGCCGTCCCCGTCCGGAGGTCCTCGATCATGCCCAACACCCTGCGTTCGCCGCGCGCCCGCCTCGCGATCGCCGCGCTGGCGCTCGTGAGCACGATCGGACTGGCGGGGTGCGGCCCGAAGGCCGGGACCGCCGCCGGCACCACGTCGTCGTCCGTGCCGTCGTCCTCGTCGAGCAGCGACACCGCCAGCGGTGCCACCAACACGTCCTCCTCGACCAGCCCGTGTCCCACCACCAACACCCGATCGTTCGCCAAGACCCGCTTCGTGGCCGACGTCGGCCTGGCGGCCGGCTCCTTCCACCGTTACATCTACAAACCATGGCAGGCGCACAAGTTCGACAAGGGCAGCAGCGGGCGCCTGCTGGCCATCGCCAAGGCGGTCAGCACCGCCGCCGCCGACGCCAAGCTCCTCGTCAACGCCACCGAGAACGCCAAGGCCAGCCCCGCCTTGTGCAACGCGGTCTACGGGCCGCTGACGGCAGCAACGACTGCCTTCGACGACCTCAAGGGGAAGTTGGTGTCCGGCGACCTGACCTCGATCTCGGGCATCGAGGCCCAGATCCAGTCGGCGCTGACCGGCAGCACGTCCAACGGCGCCCCCGTCACCGAGACGACCAGCTGACCGCCATCGGGCGGCTCAGGGCCGACCGGATCCGATCGCGAGGTCGAACCAGGCGACGCCGACCTCGGCCAGCAGGGCGCGCAGCAGCGGCAGGGACAGGCCCATGACGTTGCTCGGGTCGCCGTCGATCCCCTCGATGAACGGCGCCCCGAGCCCCTCCAGCGTGAACCCGCCCGCCACGCCGAGCGGCTCGCCGGTCGCGACATAACCGGTGATCTCCTCGTCGGTCACGTCGGCGAACCGCACCGTCGTCGAGGCCGTCGCACCCACGACCCCCAATGACCCGGCAGCCCTTTCGTCGACGAGCCAGTGGCCCGTGTGCAGCACACCCGTTCGGTCGCGCATCATCCGCCAGCGCTCGGTCGCGACCTCGGCCGTCCCCGGCTTGCCGTGGGCGACCCCGTCGATCTCGAGGATCGAGTCGCAGCCGAGGACGAGGTGCGTCGCCTCGGGGGAGGCGAGCGAACGGCATACGGCCTCGGCCTTGGCCCGCGCGAGGAGCAGCGCCGTGTCGCCGGGGTCCAGCGGCCCGTATGCCGCGCGGGCGGCTTCGACGACAGCGGCCTCGTCGACGTCGCTCACGTGGATCGACGGCTCGATCCCCGCGCGCCGCAACAGGGTTCGTCGGGCCGGGGAAGCTGACGCGAGGACGAGGTGGACGGTCACCCGAGCACCTTGTCGACGTAGCACCAGCGCCAGGCCTCGCCCGGTTCGAGCGAGCGCATGACCGGGTGGGCCGTTTCGTGGAAGTGCCCGGTGGCGTGGTTGCCTCGGGAGGAGTCGCAGCAGCCGACGTTGCCACAGCTGACACAGAGCCGAAGGTGCACCCAGGTCCAGCCGAGCGCGAGGCACTCGCCACATCCTTCGGGGGTGCGGGGCACCGCGCACTCGGCCTCCTCGGCGAGGTGCTCGCAGCCGACGGCGACCCGGTCCGGGGCTCGCAGCGGGGCGTCGCGCAGGCGGGCAGCCTTGTGGTTGCCCCAGGACAGTGCGGTCTCCTCGGCGTCCATCTGCCACATGACCCCGGAGAGGATCTCGTGGTCGACGGTGCCGCTGTCGCGGATCTTCAGCAGCTCGCTGCGTTCGGCCGTGATCATGTGCAGGCGGAGTCGGCGGTAGGCCTCACTGGGGGTCTCGGTCTGGCTCGCCCCGAGGGTGCCGAGCCGTTCCCAGATCCGGTTGACCCGCGCGGCTGACTGTCCGCGGATCTGCTCGACGGTGTGCGCATCGGCCGTCGGGTCGGCCTCGATGACCCGCAGCCCGGCGGCGGTCGAGGCCTGCACGACGGTCGCCTCGACAAGGGCGTCCTCGCGCGGGTCCGGGCCGCGGACGTCGAGGGCGCGCGCCAGAGCCGGCAGCGAGAGGCCTTGCAGGACAAGGGTTCCCACCGTGACGATGAGGGCGATCATGACGAGGACCGGTCGGTGCCTGGTGGCGTCAGGCAGGGTGAGGGCGGCGGCGAGGGTCACGACGCCGCGCATACCTGCCCAGGAGCTGACGGTCACCGCCCGCTTCCGCCCGGGGACCGACACACCGCTGATCCGGTCGGCGATCCAGGAGAACGGGAACATCCAGAGTGGGCGCAGGACGAGGCAGGTGAGCAGGACGAGCAAGCCGACCGCCAGGGTGCGGCCCATCGACAGGTCGCCGTCCCGGACGTCGGAGATCAACCGGGCCATCTGCAGGCCGATGAGCAGGAAGACGGAGTTCTCCAGGAGAAAGGTCAGGCTGGCCCAGTTGATCCGTTCCGACAGGCGCGAGGCCGCGGTCTGGAGCACCGGGGCCTTGTGGGCGAGCAGCAGGCCGGCCGTGACGACGGCGAGGACACCGGAGGCGCCCACCTTCTCGGCCGGGACGTAGGCGATGAACGGCGCCGCGAACGACAGAGCCGTGTCGGCTGCCGTCTCGGTGAGGTGCGTGCGGATCAGGCCGATGAGGAGGAACGCGAGCCAGCCGATCCCGACGCCGCCGGCGACGGCCCAGCCGAAGTCCCTGGCCACCGTCAGGAACGTCACGTGCTCGCCGCCGCCGCCGTGCCCCGCCACCGTGAGCCCGGCCGCGGCGATCGCCGTGCGGAGCGTCACCAGGGCCGTCGCGTCGTTGAGGAGCGACTCGCCCTCGAGGATCGTCGTCACCCGTCGGGGCAGGCCGATCGAGCGCGCCACAGCAGTAGCGGCCACGGCGTCGGGCGGGGCGACGATGGCGCCCAGGGCAAACGCCACGCCGAAGGAGATCGGCAGCAGGGCGTGTGCCACGACGGCCACGCCGAGGGCGGTGAACAGGACCAGGCCCACCGACAACCCGATGATCGGCACCCGGTTTGCGGCGACGTCGATGAGGGAGGTGTTGAGCGCCGCGGCATACAACAGGGGTGGCAGCAGGAGGTACAGGACGACCTGCGGCGACAGGTCGACGTCGGGCACGAACGGCAGGAAGGACGCCAGGACGCCTACGGCCAACAGGGCGAGGGGCGCGGGCAACCCGATCGGGGCGCAGAGCCGCGCGACGATGATGACGGTCGTCGAGATGGCGACGAGGAGCAGGGCGACGGCCAGAGGGTCCACGGGGACATTGTGCTGCCCGCATGGGGCGCAGCCCGAGCGGTGGACCTCAGAGCGTGCCGAGCACCGCCGCTCGCAGCGTGTCCAGCCCCGTCGCGCCCAGGTCGAGCGCCCGCCGGTGGAACGCCCTGACGTCGAAGGCGTCGCCGTCGCGTGCCTTGAGCTCGTCGCGCAGGCCCATCCAGATCCGCTCGCCGATCTTGTAGCTCGGCGCCTGACCGGGCCAGCCGAGGTAGCGGCTCAGCTCGAAGCGCAGCTGCTCCTCGCCCTGGTTGGCGTGCGCGTCAAGGAAAGCCCAGGACTTGTCGTAGTCCCATGCGCCGCCGCCGACCTCTGCCGGCGCCTCGAAGCCGCAGTGGACGCCGATGTCGATGACGACCCGCGCGGCGCGCAACGACTGGCCGTCGAGCAGCCCCATCCGGTTGCCCGGGTCGTCCAGGTAGCCGAGGTCGCCCATCAACCGCTCGGCATACAGGGCCCAACCCTCGCCGTGACCGCTGCACCAGACCATCATCCGGCGGTAGGTGTTGAGCAGCTCCCTACGGTGGAGGGTCTGCGCGATCTGGAGGTGGTGCCCGGGGACGCCCTCGTGGTAGACGGTCGTCAGCTCGCGCCAGGTGCCGAACTCGGTGACGCCCTTGGGCACCGACCACCACATCCGGCCCGGCCGGCCGAAGTCCTCGCTCGGCCCGGTGTAGTAGATCCCGCCCGTGTGCGTCGGGGCGATACAGCCCTCGATCGTGCGCACCGGGCCCGGGATGTCGAAGTGGGTGCCGGACAGGTTGGCGACGGCCTCATCGGCCGTGGCCTGCATCCACGTCCGCAGCGCCTCGGTGCCATGGAGCTGGTACGCCGGGTCCGCCTCGAGCGCCGTGATGGCCTCCTTGACGCTGCTTCCGGGTCTGATCTGTTCGGCCACCTGCTCCATCTCGGCGGTGATCCGGGCGAGTTCCTCCTGGCCCCACTGATAGGTCTCGGCCAGGTCGACCGTCGAGCCGAGGAAGAAGCGAGACATGAGCTGGTAGGTCTGGATCCCGACCCCGTCGGCCACGGGCGCCCGGTCCAGCAGGTCGCGGGTGATCCGCTCACCGGCTTCGGCGTATGCCGCGGACGCCAGCTGGACAGCCCGGGTCAGGTCGGCCCGGACGGGCTCGGGAAGGTCGTCTCCCCCGAGCCCGGCGCCGACCCTGGCCCCGGCGACGAGCTCGGCGAAGTAGCCGTCGTCGGCCACCAGGTCCGTGCACTGCTGGGCGCACTCGAGGACCTGCCGACGGGCCGCGACCCGTCCTTGGTCCGCGGCATACGAGAGTCCGTCGAGGTACTGGCCCAGCGCCGTCGGGACCTTGGCCATCCGACGTGCGATGGTCGCCCAGTCGTCGGCGGTGCTGCGTGGCATCAGGTCGAAGATGGCGCGAATGTCCTGCAACGGCGAGGCGATGACGTTGAGCGACATCTCCTCCAGACCGGCGGCGTGGATCTCCTCCTCCAGGCCGAGGCGCTCGCGGAGCACGTCGAGAGTGACCCGGTCGACGTCGTCGGCGGGCTCGAGCCCCTCGAGCGAGGCCAGCGCCTCGCGCCGGATCCGGGAGCTCTCGGCCCAACCCGCCAGGGAGAAGTCGTCCAGTCCGTCGTGCGTACCCGGCATACCGAGGTAGGTGGCCGACATCGGGCTGTGCGCGATGACCGCGTCGACGTAGCGGTCGGCGACGGCGTCGATCGGGGTGCTCGGGCGGGACGGGGCAGTGGGCGTGTTCGTGGGCGTGTTCGTGGGTGTGTTCATGTCGGTCACCGGCCAAAGATATCCCGTGGAGCGGGCCACTTCGTTCGCCGTAGGGTGACCGCATGTTCGTCGTCCGGTCGGTCAACGTGGGTCGCGCTGCTCCCATCCGCGGCGGCAAGGGGATCCCGACCGGCATCGTCAAGCAGCCGGTCGACCTGCTGGTGGTCCGAGACCCGGGACCCAAGCACGGCGGCCTCGGCAGCGGGGTCGTCGGCGACTTCATCGGCGATGTCGAGCACCACGGCGGCAACGAACAGGCGGTGTATGCCGTGGCCCGCGAGGAGCTCGACTGGTGGGGTGGCGAGCTGGGACGGGAGCTGCCCGACG